>NZ_CP121110.1:3272500-3575000 GCF_029625315.1 Flavobacterium ginsengisoli | reverse complement strand
TTCGGAATTCCTCCATTAGAATCAGTAGCGGCAAAAATACCGACAATTTGCTCCAATAAAACGGCAATGTCCGATTTTAGTTTTTTCAAAGATTTTTATTTTGATCCTTATAATCAAGCTGAATTTAATATAAAGCTCCAAAAAATATTGGACGAAAACTTAAGTTCAGATTTCGAAAGAATGGCAGAAGACATTAAAGAAAAATACAGCTGGAAAAAATCAGCAGAGATTTTATATCATCTTATAACAAAAACGAAATAATTTGATTTACTGATTTTTAGCAGTATTGCTTCCAAATAATTTATTCTTCGTTTGCACTAAAAAGTTATAATTTTTTGCAAATTGTTTTTTTAAAAAAGAAGCATCTTCTTTTGGAAACCAATCTGTTGTACGTGGTTTTTCAATTAGCTTTTTATGAATTTGATAGGCATATGTCGCGATTGATGTTCTATAGCTTCCTTCAGGAAAATTAGTCATATCATATCCATGAAGTGTATAAGGTGCGCATTGTTGGATAATTAAACGATTAAAAGGAACATCTAGTTCAGCTTCTTCACCAGTTCTTAAATCACAAATTTTTAAACCTCCTTTATATTCCGGTTTCCAATCTTTATTTAAATACAAAAGTAAGTTTAACTCTCGATACCAATTTTTGTTAATAGGATGGTAATTAAAGTCTAAGTGCATATCTAGAAAACTATTTTTCTTGCCCTGATGTAATCCTCCGCCGTGATTTTTTGGGTCAACAAAAATTGATTTTGATGTTATGTACGATATGATTTTATTGAATCTTTCAGACGAGAGATCATTATAAAGCTCATTCAATTCAGGGCCTAATTCTTTATAATTTGATTTTTCAAATTTATTATTTGCAAAAGAATAATCGCGGCTTTTATTGTTGAGTTCAGGAATGCTTTTATGGGCTTTTAGTAATTTTTCTTCTTCACAAAAGGCATCTATTATTAAATGTGGAAATGGTCTGGCAGTTAAATATTTTAAACGCAAATCATCTAAATGGTTTTCCAGATATTCAAAATTAATCATAGGTGCTATTTTAGTCGCTTCCAAACAAAAGTAGAAATTAAATTAAATATTCATTAATTAAAAACGAATTTGTTTGTAATTAAATTATTAAGAATTTTAAAATTGCTATTTTTGATTTCAGATTGATAAAATTTAGATGAAAATAGCCATTCTTGGTACCAGAGGAATCCCTAATAATTATGGCGGTTTTGAGCAGTTTGCTGAAATTTTTGCTGTCTATTTAGTACAACAAAAACATGAGGTTTATGTTTATAATTCCCATAATCATGTTTTTCAAGAGAAGAACTACAAGGGAGTAAATATTATTCATCAATATGACCCTGAAAACAAAATAGGTTCTGCTGGACAATTTATTTACGATTTGAATTGTATTCTCGATTCTAGAAAGAGAAATTTTGATATTATTTTACAATTAGGATACACAAGCAGTTCTATATGGTCTTTTCTCTTACCCAAAAAAGCAGTTATTATTACCAATATGGATGGATTGGAGTGGAAGAGAACTAAATATTCGTACAATACCCAAAAATTTCTAAAGTTTGCCGAAAAGAAAGCAGTGAAAAGCAGCGATTATCTAGTGGCAGATTCTATTGGCATTAAACAATATCTGCAAGAGAAATATAGCATTGATGCAACTTACATTGCTTATGGTGCTGAACCTTTCCTTAAAGAAAACGAAGAAGTACTTTCATTATATAATGTAGAAAAAAACAAGTACAACTTATTGATTGCCCGCTTTGAACCTGAGAATAACATCGAAATAATTTTAGACGGAATTGTTGATAGTAAAGATGATAAAGACATATTGGTCGTAGGAAATAAAGATAATAGTTTTGGAAATTATCTTAAAAAGAAATTTAATGCTTATTCGAATATACGTTTTATAGGAGGAATTTATAATAAAGAGCATTTAGACAATTTGAGATATTTTTCTAATCTTTATTTTCATGGGCATTCTGTAGGAGGGACAAATCCATCTTTGCTAGAAGCTATGGCAGCAAAAGCATTAATTGTAGCGCACAACAATAAATTTAACCATGCAATTTTACAAGAAAATGCATTTTACTTTTTTATGCGACAGATGTTAAACGCCTGATCGAAACGGTAAATAGAAAAGAAAATAACCAAATGGTTCAGAATAACTTCGATACAATAATTCAAGAATTTAATTGGAATAAAATAAATGAATCGTACCTCAGATTATTTGAAAAAAGCCTTCAGTAAAATCGATGAATTATGGCAAAACAAAACATTGCTAATTTTTCTTTTAAGCGCAATGTTGATTACCCTTCCGTTAAAACATTCGATAGGGAGTTTAACTTGCATTGTTTTTTTATTGGTTTCTTTAGTCAAATTTAAAAAAGCACATTTTTCACTTCCTAAGGTTTTGTTGCTTCCAATTCTATTGTATGTTTTAATGCTTATGTCACTTTTTTGGACTATTGGAAGCAAGGAGACAATCAAGGGATTACAAAAAGAAGTTTTATTTTTATTGATTCCTTTAGCATTTTGCGACTTACCAAAAATAAATCGAAACGATATAAACAAGATTTTAAGATCGTACAGTTTTGCCATAACGGGTTTTGCGGTATTCTATATTTTAAGGGCGGTTGTAAAATTTATAAATTCTGGAAACAAAGAAGTCTTTTTCTATCACGAACTAGTTACTTTAGAGTTAAATGCAATTTATATGGCTGTTTTTGCTTCATTAGCCATGTTTTTCTTTCTTTCTAAAAAAGAAAAGTCAATTGTTGATAAAATAGGACTTTCGATTCTTATTGTCTTTATATTTTTATTGTCATCTAAAAATATCATTGTAGTCGATTTAATAATGACAATAATGTATTATTCGTTTTTCTCTCCTGTTTCCAAAAAAACAAAGAAAATAATATTGTTGGCAGTCATTATAGTTTCTATAAGTTCTGTACTTTTTATTAAACCGGTTAGAGACCGATTTATGATTGAATTTGAAACCATATTTGTTGATGGATCTTTGAATAAAACTATAGAAAAGAATCAGGGACGAATCTATAATATTAGTTTAAAACAAGCGTGGAACCAAGATCAATTTCAACAAAATGATTTTTTTCCAGGTACAGCATTTAGACTTTTTCAGATAAGAATTTTTAAAGAAATGCTTGAGGAAGAGAATATTTTTTTCACAGGATTTGGATTAGATGCTTCGCAAAATAAAATAAAAGAAAAGGTCAAAGAACATAACCTATACCCAAATTACGGAGAATTTAACTTCCATAATGAATATGTTCAAATATTTTCAGAATTAGGAATATTTGGCTTTTTAATAGTAGTAAGTATGTTGTTTGCTACCATTAGAAAAGGAATTTTCAATAAAGATTTTATACATATTGCTTTCGCAGTAACAATGATAATCTTATTTTTGACCGAATCTTTTTTGAGTCGACAAAGAGGAATAATTTTCTTTATAATTTTTTACTGCATGTTTAATTTGGTAAATAATTGTAATGAACAGAAAATAATGAAATGAAAAGAATACTTATTACTGGAGCGGCAGGATTTTTAGGATCGCATTTATGTGACAGATTTATTAAGGAAGGTTACTTTGTAATCGGAATGGATAATTTAATTACAGGAGATCTTAAAAATATTGAACATTTATTCAAATTAGAAAACTTCGAATTTTATCATCACGATATCACTAAGTTTGTTCATGTTCCTGGCGATTTAGATTATATATTGCACTTTGCATCGCCAGCAAGTCCGATTGATTATTTAAAAATTCCGATTCAGACTTTAAAAGTAGGATCTTTAGGAACACACAATTTGCTTGGATTGGCAAGAGTTAAAAAAGCAAGAATTCTAATTGCATCAACATCTGAAGTTTATGGAGACCCTTTAGTACATCCGCAAACGGAAGAATACTACGGAAACGTAAATACAATAGGTCCGCGTGGCGTTTATGACGAAGCAAAACGTTTTCAGGAATCAATCACAATGGCTTACCATACTTTTCACGGTGTAGAAACTAGAATAGTACGTATTTTTAATACATATGGTCCAAGAATGCGGCTAAACGACGGACGTGTAATTCCTGCTTTTATTGGACAGGCTTTACGTGGCGAAGATTTAACGATTTTTGGAGACGGAATGCAAACGCGTTCTTTCTGTTATGTAGACGACCAAGTAGAAGGTATTTACAGATTATTACATTCTGATTATGTATATCCAGTAAATATTGGAAATCCAGACGAAATCACTATTAAAGATTTTGCTGAAGAAATTATAAAACTCACAGGTACAAACCAAAAAGTGGTTTATCATCCGTTGCCAATAAATGATCCATTACAACGTCAGCCCGATACAACAAAAGCAAAGGAATTATTAGGCTGGGAAGCAAAAGTAAGTCGTGCCGAAGGAATGAAAATTACTTATGAGTATTTCAAATCATTATCTCCGGAAGAGCTTGCAAAAGAAGAACACAAAGATTTTTCTAGTTATATCAAATAAAAACTTTATAACAGCTCGAATTTCCAATTGAATTCGGGCTGTTTTTTAATTAAACTCCAAATAAATCTGTTGTAGATGAACGAATTAGTTTCTATTATTGTACCAACATATAATACTGAAAAGTTCATTAGACAAACAATTGAATCTGTTCAAAATCAAACTTATAGCAATTGGGAAATGATTCTGGCTGATGATGCTTCAACAGATAAAACGGTTGCAATAATTGAAGGGTTTGCGAAAAATGACAATCGAATAAAACTCTTCAAATTACCAGAAAATCGCGGAAATGGTTTTGCCCGAAATACCGCTTTAGAAAAAGCCACAGGAAAATATATTGCCTACTTAGATGCCGATGATTTATGGTTTCCTGAGAAATTAGAAAAACAAATTCAGTTTCTAAAAACAAATAATTTACACTTTACTTTTAGTTTTTACGATTCTATTGATGAAGAAGGAAACGATTTAAACAGAAGGGTTGAATCACCAAATCCATTAACTTATAAAGAATTATTTTTCTGTAATTATGTAGGCAATTTGACAGCCATTTATGATGCAGATTATTTCGGAAAAATTATTCTTGAAACCACACAAAAACGTCAGGATTGGAGAATTTGGCTAACAATTTTGAAGCAAATTAAAATAGCAAAACCAGTCGCAGAACCTTTAGCTTTTTATAGAATTAGAAAAGATTCTGTTTCTTCTTCAAAATTTAAATTGATCAAACATAATTTTGGTGTTTACAGGGAATTTCACAGGTATAATCTCGTTTTTTCTGTTTTATTGATGATGAGGTTTTTGTTTACTCAGTTGATAATCAAAACAAAATATATTAAGAAAGTTTAGTATTCTTTAAGGTCACAATTTGTGACCTTAAAGAATTATTTTTTATAGCCAATCTTCACTCTTTCAGATTCATTTTCTTTCTTCTCAGTTAATTCATCTAAATAAGAAAAAACCAATTCAATATTTTTATCGTGGTTTTCTAACTTCTTCTGAATCTGTAAAATATCAACTTTAATTTCGGTTGTATCCAAAAGCATTTGTCTCACTTTCGTAAAAATTCTCATAATTTGAATATTGGTTTGAATTGCCTTGTCGCTTTTTAAGATACTTGAAAGCATAAGTATGCCGTGTTCAGTAAAGGCATAAGGAAGGTATTTTAAGTTTGAACCTCTACCATTCTTCAAGGTCGCAAATTGCGACCTTGAAGAATTATATTCATTTTCAGTTAGTTGAAACATAAAATCTTCTGGGAATCTTGACAAATTTCTTTTTACCTGCTCATTTAATCGCTTAGTTTCGACATCATAAAGAGAAGCCAGATCACTATCGAGCATCACTTTTTGACCACGAATAAAATATATTTTATTTGAAATTGTTTCTTCAGAAAGTAAAGAGTTATCGTCCATAAGTTTTTAAATAAAAAACAAATGTAATATTTTATTTACAAATAAGATTTAAACTGTTTCAGTTTCCCGCGATTGGTTCTTTCTAAAACTGTTTTTCGAGTAAAAGTGAAATTTAGATTGGGTTCTAAATACAAATCAATTGCTTGTTTTATTTTTTCAATTTGTTCTGAAACTAATTCTTTTTCAGCTACATATTCAATTTCAAAAGTATCAATTTGGGTTTGTTTGATGATAAATTCTTTTACGTTTCCATCATCTTCAATAATGCTTTTAGTTACATAATAAAAGGTCAAACCTGGCGATTTTTTCCCACTTGGAAGAATTGCAACATCATTTGTTCTGCCGATAAGTTTTTTAAGAATTGGTTTTTGAGGCGTACTTTTTTCATCCAAAATTCCAATATCGCCAATTTCATATCGAATGAAAGGATTTGCTTTGTTGAATAGAGACGTAATCACAATTTTTCCTTCTGTTCCATGTGGAACAGGATTATTGTTTTCATCTAAAATTTCTACAAACAAAGTTTCTGCATTTACTTGCCATTCGCCTTGCGGATTTTCAAAAGCAATCAAATCCAATTCAGAAGCGCCGTATTCGCTAATAATCGGAATGCCGAATTGTTTTTCTAACAGTTTTTTATCCGCTTCAAAGAGCATTTCCGAAGTGACAAAACAAGCTTTTAAAGTTGGACAAATTTCATTTAAAACGATATTTTTTTGTTGTAAAAATTTGGCAAATAAAACAATAGAACTTGTATAACCGTTGAGGTAATCGAATTTTTTTGTTTTGAATTTTTGAAAAAATTTTTCTAGAACTTCATCAGATAAATCAAAAACTGGAAAACGAAATCGATGTGTCAAAAAATCCTTGAAACGTTCTTTTTGATAGCCAATAAAATCCATTGGAATTCCGTAAAAACGAGCTTGATACGAATGATTAAAATCAATTCCGAACCAGTCAAATCGCATAATATTGGAAGCCCAAGTCAAGGCATGTGAATATTTGTCTTTGGCAAAAACAAAAGGAGTTCCGCTTGATCCAGAGGTTTTGTTGAGATAAACAGATTTTTTAGAATAACCTTTTGAAAGTCTTTCTTCAAGGGGTTTTTGTAAATTCTGTTTGTTTAAAATCGGCAGATTTTCCCAATTTTCGGCAGTTGTATTTCCAGCTAATGCTGCATAAAAAGAATTGTTTTTAAGATGAAAATCAACAATTTCCTTCTTTTTGTTTTCGAGAAAAACCGTAAATTCTTCTTCAGAAAAATGAACAATTTTGTCCAATTCGGCTTTAGCTTTCTTTATCGGAAAACCATTTAATTGAAGGGAAATATCAAAAAGGCGAATCATTTTTCAGAAAAATTTTCGTCAAAAATAAGGTTTAGGAATTACTAACAATGTAGAACCAACAATTTTTTGAAGATTTAATTATTTTTTACGTGCAAAAGCAAGTATTTTTGCACCACAACTAAATACAACAACACCATGACAATTTTATTATTGGGATCAGGCGGAAGAGAGCATGCTTTTGCATGGAAAATGACACAGAGTCCGCTTTGCGAAAAACTTTTTGTAGTACCTGGAAATGCAGGAACTGCCGCAATTGCTGAAAACGTTGCAATATCTGCAACTGATTTTGAAGCAGTGAAAGCATTAGTACTTAAAGAAAATATAAGTTTAGTAGTCGTAGGACCAGAAGATCCGTTGGTAAAAGGTATTTACGATTATTTTAAAAACGATGAAAGTTTAAAACATATTCCGGTTATTGGGCCATCTCAATTAGGTGCGCAATTAGAAGGAAGTAAAGAATTTGCAAAAGAATTCTTGATGAAACATAACATTCCAACTGCAGCTTATGACAGTTTCACAGCTGAAACAGTTGAAAAAGGATGTGAGTTTTTAGAAACTTTACAGCCTCCTTACGTTTTAAAAGCAGACGGATTAGTTGCTGGAAAAGGTGTTCTGATCATTCAAGATCTTGAAGAAGCCAAAACGGAATTAAGAAACATGTTGGTTCATGCAAAATTTGGAACAGCAAGTTCAAAAGTGGTTATTGAAGAATTCTTGGATGGAATTGAATTAAGCTGTTTCGTTTTAACTGACGGGAAAAGTTATAAAATTCTTCCAACGGCGAAAGATTATAAAAGAATTGGAGAAGGAGATACAGGTTTAAACACAGGCGGAATGGGAGCAGTTTCTCCAGTTCCTTATGTTGATGCTGTTTTGATGGAAAAAATTGAAACTCGTATTGTAAAACCAACAATCGAAGGTTTCCAAAAAGACGGAATCGAATATAAAGGTTTTGTTTTTATTGGTTTAATCAATGTTAAAAACGAACCAATCGTTATCGAATATAACGTAAGAATGGGAGATCCTGAAACTGAAGTTGTTGTTCCGAGATTAAAATCTGATTTGGTTGAATTATTCTTGTCTGTTGCAGATCAGAAATTAGGAGACTTTAATTTAGAAGTTGATCCAAGAAGTGCAACAACTGTAATGGTAGTTTCTGGCGGATATCCTGAAGATTTCGAAAAAGGAAAAGTAATTTCTGGTTTAGAAAATATTGAAGATTCTATAGTTTTTCACGCAGGAACAAAATTAGATGGCGAAAATGTCGTTACTAATGGAGGACGTGTAATTGCTGTGACATCTTACGGAGATAATTTCCAAGAGGCCATAAAAAAATCTTATCAAAACATAGATAAACTAAGCTTTGATAAGATGTATTTTAGAAAAGATATCGGTTTCGATTTAATCTAAAAATAAATTCACCAGCCCTTTTTAATTAAAGGGTTTGGTTTTTTATTTTAAAAATGAATGAGCCGTTGTATCTTGGTTTTCTGTTCCAGCGTCATCAAAAATACGTAATTGTTTAATCCAATAAACGATTGCGCATGCACAGATGATCATAAAAATCCAGTTAATAGTGTTTGCACCAAACCATGTTTTTAATTCTAAATGACGTAAAAAGTCAAGAGGAGCAAACAAAATGTTAACGAATAGGTATTGAATTCCTTCAAAAAAAGCTGTCATAATTTTAAAAATTATATGTTATTTATTGTTGTGTAATGCCTTGAAGATAAAATTCGGCGAACCAAATCTTTTTTCAACTTGTTAGGTCTTTCCTTTTAAACAAGTATTATCTTTACAATCACAAAAGTATAAAATATCCTTATGATAACAAGTGTTTTTAAAAAATCTACGCCATTAAATTATTCATTGGTTGTAATTTTAATACTGGTTTTCTTTTTTATGTTCCAAATTAAAGACCCATCTTGGGTTACTTCTTATTTTTTGGCGTTTCAAAAAGTGAGTTTGTTATGCTTTATTTTGGCTTCTTTTTTTATGATTAATTTCATTGTAAAAAAGAACGGACTCAGTAAAGACAACGGTTACTCGATACTTTTTTACTTATTGTTTATTTTATTTTTCCCAACGATTTTTAATAACTCAAATGTTATCTATGCCAATTTTTTCATTTTATTGGCACTTCGAAGATTAATTTCATTGCAATCTCTTAAAGCATCAAAAGAAAAAATATTTGATGCCGCATTTTGGATTTTTGTAGCTTCTTTATTTCAATTTTGGAGTATTCTCTTTATAATTTTAGTTTATATATCTATTATTTTTCATGTTTCAAGAGATTATAGAAACTGGGTTCTGCCTTTTATAGCGCTTTTGGCCGTAACTATTTTATTCTATATGACATCATTAATTTTAAATATTGATGCAATAGCTTTCATCCAAGAAAAAGCTGTAATCGATTTTAGAATAGATTATTTTAAAAATAATTACGAAAACGCAAGCACTTTCAATTTACACCGCTGTAGCGTTATTTTTTGTTACTTCGATGCTAATGACGCTATCAAACAGGCCTCAAATTGTACATTCTTCGTACAAGAAAGTTGTAGCTTGTTTTTTTATAGTCGCTTTTGTTTATATCATTTCGCCAAATAAAAGCAATGATTTATTATTATTCAGTATTGCACCATTAACGATAATGGCAACAAGTCATGTAGAATACATGCAACAGAAACTTAATAACGAGATTGTTTATTATACTCTGATTGTGTGTAGTTTATTTACTTTTTTCTCTCAATTATAATTTACTTCCGTAAGCAAGATCGCCAGCATCTCCAAGTCCAGGAACAATGTAGTTTTTCTCATTTAGTTTTTCGTCTAGAGAGGCAACCCATAGATGACAGTTTTCTGGAAGATTTTTTTCAAGGTGATCAATTCCTTCTGGAGCTGCAATAACAACAACAATATGAATTTCTGTTGGAGTAGCATTTTCTATTAATTTTTCATGAACCGCAACAATTGATTGTCCAGTGGCCAGCATTGGATCAAGAAGAAGGACTGTTTTATTATTTAAGTCAGAAATTGCCTGATATTCAACTCGAATTTCAAATTCATCGTCATTATTTGGATGATATCTGCAGGCAGAAACAAAGCTATTTTCTGCATGATCAAAATAATTTAGAAAACCATTATGTAGAGGCAATCCAGCTCTTAAAATTGGACATAGTACCAAATTTGCATCAATTTCTGTCGTCTTTTTAATTCCTAAAGGCGTTTGAATTTCAACTTCTTTGTAAGGTAAAATTTTACTCAATTCATAAGCCATGATTTCTCCAATACGTTCAATATTTCGACGAAAACGCATACTGTCGTTTTGAACCTTTACATTTCGGATCTGACCTAAAAAATGATTTAATACACTGTTGTTCTCAGAGATATAATGGATTTTCATAATATTTTTTTAGAAGATCAATTGTTTATTAGGAATAATTGAAAAATTAATGTTTTTTTTCAAAGTATAAAAGTATAAAAAGTATCTTTGTTTCATAAAAAAATAAAAACATGTTTTCAAAATTAGCATATTCTGTTTTCGAGCAAAGCATCAAAGATTATCACCAGTTTGATAATGTAGATCAGCCGATCAATAATCCTTATCCAAAAGATAAGTTCGAGCATTTGTTATATTTAAAAAATTGGATTGACACTGTTCAATGGCATTTTGAAGATATTATTCGTGATCCACAGATTGATCCAGTTGCGGCATTAACTTTAAAAGAAGAATTGATGCATCAAATCAGGAACGTACTGATATGGTGGAATACATTGATAGTTACTTTTTACAGAAATATAGCGATGTAAAAGTAAAAGAAGGAGCAAAAATCAATTCTGAAAGTCCAGCTTGGGCTTTTGACAGATTATCTATTTTGGCTTTAAAAATTTATCACATGCATGAAGAAGCTAATCGTGCTGAAGCTTCTCAGGAACATAGAGATAAATGTCAGGAAAAATTAAATATTCTTTTAGAGCAAAGAACAGATTTATCTACAGCAATTGAAGAATTATTGACAGATATCGAAAACGGTGACAAATTCATGAAAGTTTACAAACAAATGAAAATGTACAACGACGACGATTTGAACCCAGTTTTATAT
Organism: Flavobacterium ginsengisoli; assembly: GCF_029625315.1. Taxonomy (NCBI): domain Bacteria; kingdom Pseudomonadati; phylum Bacteroidota; class Flavobacteriia; order Flavobacteriales; family Flavobacteriaceae; genus Flavobacterium; species Flavobacterium ginsengisoli. The sequence goes on along the minus strand of NZ_CP121110.1, from coordinate 3,563,612 downwards.
CAAAATAAAAAATAATTTGGCAGACTTGTCTAGCAAAATTAAGCATATAGCCGTCATGAGACTATCCGCAATGGGAGATGTCGCCATGACGGTTCCTGTTTTACGAGCTTTTGTAAAACAATATCCAACGGTAAAACTAACCGTTATTTCTCGTCCATTTTTCAAACCTTTTTTTGACGGAATTCCTAATCTTGAGTTTTTTGCTTTTGATGAAAAAGAAAGACACAAAGGATTTCTTGGGCTTTTACGCTTATATGGAGATATAAAAAAACTGAAGATTGATGCATTTGCTGATCTTCATAATGTTTTGAGATCTAAGGTGGTGAGTTTACTTTTCGCTTTAAGCGGAAAAAAAGAGCAACTGTTGATAAAGGAAGAGAAGGTAAAAAAGAATTAACACGTGCTGAAAATAAGATTTTCAAGCAATTGCCAACGATGTTTGAAAGACACGTAAAAGTGTTTCAAGAACTTGGTTTTTCTATTGATTTGTCTCATCCGGAGTTTCCTAAAAAAGCAGACTTAAGTGCAGAAATTAACGATTTAATTGGACACGATTATCGAAAACTAATTGGAATTGCGCCTTTTGCGCAATACGATTCTAAAGTTTATCCTCTTGATTTAATGCAGGAAGTAATTGCAAAATTGGCCGAAAATAAAGATCAGACGATTTTACTTTTTGGTGGAGGAAAGAAGGAAATCGAAATTTTAGATTCTCTTGCACAACCATTTGAAAATGTAATAAATATGGCTGGAAAAATTAAATTTCAGCAGGAATTACAATTAATCAGCAATCTTGATGTGATGCTTTCTATGGATTCTGGAAATGCACATATCGCGGCAATGTTGGGTGTAAAAGTAGTTACGCTTTGGGGCGCGACGCATCCGTACGCAGGATTTTTGCCGTTTAACCAGAAGATGGTAGATGCTTTAACTTCAGACCGAAATCAATATCCAAAATTACCAACTTCAGTTTATGGAAACAAAATTGTCGAAGGATATGAAGATGCTATGAGAACAATTTTACCAGAAGATGTTGTTTCAAAGATAAATACCATTATTTAAAATATAAAAAATGGAGAAAAAGTAAAATCTTTGCCAAAGTTTAAAACTCTGACAAAGATCTTACTTTTAATTTTTAAAGCTGTTTTTTTATAAGCTTAGAAAAAGATAGCCTAATACTTTCTTTTTGTTTTTGTCAACGACAATTTCAACAAACTGATTTTCTTTTTCTGTAGCTAGTAAAATGTATTCTCTATCTTCAGCAGAATTTCGGTAAACTTTATGTACCAATTCAGATTCTTTAATTTTTTTAGATAAAATTTTAGTCGCTTTTAATTCGCTTACATAAGGCCAAATATTAAAAAAACTATCAGAGATTGATACTTCTTTAATTTCCTTAGCTGTTGAAGAATTATACTCTTCTTTTGAAAGGAGTTTGGGAACTTTTCTGTTTTTTCCTGCTTTAATTATAAAATAGCCACAGAATAGTGCAGTTATTACAAAAAGCAATATAAAAGTTAGACGGAGGTAGTGATGCATTTCCATGATATTTAATGTTTTAAACGTGTTAACAATTAAATGCGACTTTACAAAATGTATCTTTAAAAGATAAAGATGTATTAGTCTAGAGCGTACTACTAATTTAGTAAATTTTCAGGACATTTTTTAAAAAATACTCAAAAAGATGAAGGCTTTTTCGATATTTTTTTAAATCAAAATTCTATAAGAAAAATATCATAGAGGAAAGATAAGCGCAAAAAAAATTCCAAATTTCAACGTTAAAATTGAGATTTGGAATTTTATATTTTGAGAGTTTAACAATTAAACATCATCATAATCAACATAAATAGTTTCTGAAGTTGGATGTGCTTGACAAGTTAAAATTAAACCTTCAGCAATTTCTCCATCTGTTAAAATAGAATTTTTCGTCATTTCTGCGGTTCCTTTCGTAACACGACCTAAACAACTACTGCAGATTCCGCCTTGGCAAGAATAAGGAGCGTCGACACCTTGTTTTAGAGCTGCGTCAAGAATTATTTGTTTTTTAGACATTTCAAAAGTAGTCTCTTCATCGTCTACCAAAACAGTAATTTTTGTGTGTCCTTCTTGAGAACCTTGAATTTCGTGCTCTTCAGAAGAAGATGTAAACAACTCAAATTTAATAGCAGATTCTTTTACGTTTTTCTCTTTTAAAACATTAGAAACAGTATTAATCATTTCTTCTGGCCCGCAAAGGAAAAATTTATCAAATTGAAGTTCTTTGTGTTTGTTGTTTAAAACAAAATTAACAGCCGATTTTTCAATTCGTCCAAATAAAGCATTTTCAGCTTTTGCTTGGCTGTATACATTATGCACAAAAAATCTTCCTACATATTGCAATTGCAAATCGTGAAGCTCTTGATGAAAGATTGTACTTTCAGGAGTTTTATTTCCGTAAACCAATACAAATGAGCTTTTTGGTTCATTCTTTAAAACTGATTTTATGATAGAAAGAACCGGAGTAATTCCGCTTCCTGCAGCAAATGCCGCATAGTTCTTTTGTCTTTCAGCATCTGGTTCAAAAGTAAATTTACCTTCTGGCTGGCCTACTTCAAGAACATCTCCTGCTTTTAATTTAGTATTGGCAAACTGAGAAAAAAGACCATTTTTTACTGCTTTTACAGCAATTCTTAATTCGCCGCTGTCTGGTGCAGAGCAAATAGAATATGCACGTCTAATTTCTTGATTGTCAAGAGTTAATTTTAAATTTATATATTGACCTGCTATAAATTTATAGTCAGATTTTAGTTCTTCAGGAACATTAAAAAGAATAGAAACAGCATCTGCAGTTTCTCTTTTAACCTCTTTAATTATAAGTTTTAAGAATGAAGGCATGATAGAATTTTTATGCAAAAGTAGCAAACCACTATTAAAATTTTAGCACGAAATTATTTTTTTTAACTTTTTTTGTAACGTTTTCCTACATTTGGGCTCTTACTACAAAAATACTTAAACCATAAACCATGATTAAGAAGTTTATTTATCTCGAATGGAAGGCTTTTACTAGATCGGCATCTTTCGGTAAAAATCTGGCAATGAAAATTGTAATAGGTTTTTTGATGATCTATTTTTCTTTAATTTTTATTGGTATGGGAGTTGGAGCATTTTATATGCTTAAAGAAATGAAATTGGAACCATTGGTGACTTTAAACAAATTTCTGATTTATTATTTTTTAGCCGATTTAATGATTAGATTGTTATTACAGTCAATTCCTGTTCTAAATATCAAACCTTTGCTGGTTCTTCCTTTAAAAAAAAGGACCATTGTTCATTTTTCTTTAGGCAAAACGATTTTATCTTTTTTTAATTGGATACATGCCTTATTTTTTGTTCCATTTACTGTTGTTCTAATTTTAAACGGATATGATGTTGTTCAGATTATTTTTTGGCATTTGGGTGTAATGTCTATTATTTATATCAACAATTTTCTAAATATTATTTTGAGTAATATTGACAGATTATTTGCTCTTTTTCTATTATTGATTATAGTTTTAGGAAGTGCACAATATTATCAATTATTTGATATTACAAAGTTTACAACGCCATTTTTTCAAAGTTTTTATGAAATAGACGGATTGTTTTTGATTCCGATTCTAGTATTAATAACACTGCATTATTTTACTTTTAAATACTTTGAAAAGAATTTATATCTCGATGCAGGACTCTCTGTAAAACAAGATGTTGCTTCTACAGAAAATCTTTCGTGGCTGAATCAGTTCGGGACTTTGGGAACTTTTCTTAAAAATGACATTAAACTCATCAAAAGAAATAAAAGATCCAAAACCACTATAGTAATGAGTGTTATCTTTTTATTCTACGGATTGATTTTTTTCGGAAACATGAATCAGCCGCCTGCTATGCAAATTTTTGCTGGAATTTTTGTTTCGGGCGGATTTCTATTTGTATTTGGACAATTTGTACCGAGTTGGGACAGTTCATACTATCAATTAATGATGACGCAGAATATTCCGTATAGAGGTTACATTACTGCAAAATGGTGGCTTGTTGTAATTGCAACTTTCATTTCAACAATACTTGCTTCTTTTTATCTTTTATATGGTTGGGAAACTTATCTAATTGTTGTAGTTGGAGCAATTTATAATATAGGAGTCAATTCTCATTTAGTGCTTTTGGGTGGCGCTTTTACCAAAACGCCAATTGATTTAAGTAATGCTGGCGGTGCTTTTTCTGATAAAAAAGTGTTTAATGTTAATGCAATGTTATTGTCATTGCCAAAAATATTTCTACCATCGATATTATATTGGTTTGGTTTGCATTATGCAGATAAAACGGTTGCATTAGCCTTAGTTGCAGGAGTAGGAATCTTGGGTTTTATCTTTAAAGAAAAAGTGTTTTCATTAATAGAAAAGATATACAAAAGAGAAAAATATAGTACAATAAGTGCTTATAAACAAAAGAGTTAATTGATAATTTGCCCATTAGAAAATAAACCTAACATTGCCATGATACAAGTACATCAGCTTTCAAAAACATATAACAAAACAACAGTTTTAAATATTAATAGTCTAGAAATTCCAAAAGGACAAAGTTTTGGGTTGGTAGGAAATAACGGAGCAGGAAAAACAACTTTCTTCAGTTTGCTTTTAGACCTAATCCAGCCTTCAACAGGATATATAAAAAGTAATGATATTCAGGTGAATACAAGTGAAAACTGGAAATCTTTTACTGGATCTTTTTTAGATGAAAATTTTCTTATCGGATATTTAACTCCAGAAGAATATTTTTATTTTATCGGAGATTTACGCAATCAGAATAAGGCAGATATTGATGCTTTGCTGGCGAAGCACGAGGAATTTTTTAACGGAGAAATTTTAAAGAATAAAAAATATCTTCGTGATTTATCAAAAGGAAACCAAAAGAAAGTGGGAATAATTGCTACTCTTATTGGTAATCCAGAAGTTGTAATTTTAGACGAACCTTTTGCAAATTTAGATCCAACAACGGTGAGCCGACTAAAAAAAATAATCAAAGAATTAGCCGATGATCCAAACGTAACGGTTTTAGTTTCAAGCCATGATTTACAACATACTGTCGAGGTTTGTAATCGTATTGTTGCTCTTAATAAGGGGGAGATTGTCAAAGACATTCAGACCTCAAAAGAGACCTTACAAGAACTAGAATTGTTTTTTGCTGTGTAAGAATTTCTATATTTCAAAAAGAAGCGTATTTTTACAAGTGAATATACTAAAACCAATTTTTAGTAGTTATCTGTTTTAAACTCTTTTCTATTGAAAAAGAATACTCTTAAATATAGTTTTACTCTCGTTTTTTTATTCTTTTTTGATAGCTTGTTCTACCAAAAAAAATACTTTTTTGGCTCGAAGTTCTCATTCGATTGGGACAAAATATAACATTCTTTATAATGGAGGAATTGGTCTAGAAAAAGGTTTAAAGTCAATTCAGGCTAATAACGAAGATAATTTTTGGAAGATACTGCCAATTGAAAAAATGCAGTTTGATGAAAATTTTTCTGAAGGGGAAAAAACTAAAAATCCTGACTTTGAAAAGGCAGAAACCAAAGCTACAAAAGCCATTCAGAAACACTCCATGAATATTGGAGGAAGAGAAAGAAACTGGCAGATTGACGAAGCGTATCTTATGCTAGGAAAAGCGAGATATTACGACCAACGTTTCATTCCAGCAATTGAGGCTTTCAATTATATTTTATACAAATATCCAGAAAGTAATAATATTTATACCGCAAAAATTTGGCGCGAAAAAACCAATATGCGTTTAGGAAACGATGCGATTGTTCTTAAGAATATTAAAATTTTACTTAAAAAAACAGATTTAGATAAACAGACTTATGCTGATGCCAACGCTCTTTTGGCAGAAGCTTTTATTAATCTGGAACAAAAAGACAGTGCTGTTTCTAGACTTAGAGTTGCAGAACAATTTACAAGAAAGAATGAAGAACGCGCAAGGTATCGTTTTATACTTGGTCAGATGTATCAAGCAGAAGGAAAACGTGACAGCGCCATTTATTTCTATGATGCTGTTATTGATTTAAACCGAAAAGCAGATCGTAAGTATATGATGCACGCTTACGCGAAAAAAGCACAAATGTTTGATTATGGTAAAGATAATGATACGATTTTCTTAAAAACATTTAATAAATTGGTGACTGATCGTGAAAATCGTCCTTATTATGATGTTCTTTTTTATGAAATGGGAGTTTATTATGATAAAAAGAAAGATCAAGAAAATGCATTATTCTTCTACAATAAATCTTTAGGCAGAAAATCTAAAGATCCTTATTTGATGGCATCTGCTTACAGAAACATCGGAAACATGTATTTTAAAAACACTGATTATTCTATGGCGAAGCAAAGTATTATGATAGTACTTTGGTAAAACTGGATCCCAAAACCAGAGAATTTGCTTTTATAGAAAAAAACAGAAAAAATCTTGATGACGTAATTAAATACGAAGCTATCGCAAAACGCAATGATAGTATTATTAAGGTATACAATTTGCCACCAAGCGAAAAGAAAGATTATTTCGAAGGTTATATTGCAAAGCTTAAAAAGAAAGACGAAGAAAAAAGACTTTTAGAAGAAAAAGAAAAAGAACGATTAGCCAATATCGATCGAAATTCTCAATCGGGAATTCCAGGAAATGGAGCAGTAAACCCGCAATCTTTAGGTAAATCAATGGAACCAGAAGGAATCGTGCCGCCTGGAGGAAATGATAACGCAAGTACATTCTATTTTTATAACCCTACAACCGTAGCCTATGGAAAACTACAGTTTAAAAAAATGTGGGGTAACAGAACTATGGCCGGAAACTGGAGATTGGCAGGAATGAGAGCCATTAATAATGATGCGATGAATGATTCTATTGCAACTAAAGAAGTTGCTAACGCATTAAAAGATACCATTGTACCAGAAAAATATACTGTAGCCTATTATGTAAAACAGCTTCCAACTTCGCAAACAGCTATGGATAGCATTGGCAAAGAACGAAACTTTTCATACTATCAATTGGGACTTATATACAAGGAGAAGTTTAAAGAATATAATTTGGCAAGTGATAAGCTAGAACAATTACTTCAAAATAATCCTGAAGAAAAATTGGTATTGCCATCAATGTATAATTTATACAAAATATATCAAATTACAAACCCAGCAAAAGCTGAAGCTATAAAAGCTGAGATATCTTCAAAATATCCAGATTCGAGATATGCTCATATTTTAAACAATAAAGAAGAAGATCCAAATTCTAGTCCAGACAAAGAATATCAAAAATGGTATAAACTTTTTGAGCAAGAACATTTTAACGAAGTCTTGGCAAATATTGACAATCTAATTAACCAATATTCTGGAGATGATATTGTTTCAAAATACGAATTGCTAAAGGCTAACACTCAAGGAAAAGTATATGGTTTAGAAGCTTATAAAAAAGGACTTGAGAATGTAGCTGATAATTATCCGAATAGTGAAGAAGGTAAAAATGCAAGAGAAATTCTAGAAAAACAGGTTCCTATTTTAGAGAAACTTAATTTTACAACAACAGACACTAAAAACTGGAAAATAGTATATCGAGTTAATAATAACGATACAAAGGCGGTTAAAAGAATTGAAGAAGCAATTAGAGTATTTTTATTAGTTGAAAATTACGAAAGATTGACAACATCATTGGATAAATACAATAAAACAGAAAGTTTTGTAGTTATTCATGGTTTAAAATCTGAGGCTTATGCAAATGATGTTGCTGGAGTTTTCAGAGATGATAAGAAATATAAAATCCCAGATCAAGCAATAATTATATCAAATGACAATTATAAAATTGTTCAAATTAAAAAAAATCTAGATACATATCTTAGCCCAAAAACCCCTTAAATCTTAACCGCCATGTTTGAAAAAGTAAAAAAAAACGGAACTGAACAATTAGGAAAAACAAATAGAATTGTTGAAGGAACATCAATAGTAGGAGATATAGTCTCTAAAGCCGATTTTAGATTAGATGGCGAATTGATTGGAAATTTTACTTCGCAAGGCAAAATAGTGATTGGGGCAAAAGGAGTTGTTAAAGGAGAAATAATTTGTAACAATGCAGATATTGAAGGAGAGTTTCACGGAAAAATAAAAGTTCTAGAAACCCTTAATATTAAATCGACTGCTCAAATACATGGAGAAGTTGCAGTAGGAAAACTTTCAATAGAACCAGGTGCCGACTTTACAGCAACCTGCACAATGCTTGCACATTCAAACACAGTTATAATGTTAGAAGATGGAAAAGGAGCCGAACAATGATAGGAGAAATAAATGGTTGGCATTTATTAACATTCCCTTTCAAATGGGAGTAATCATTTTTGTATTCTCTTATTTCGGAACTTGGCTCGATGAGAAACATCCAAGCCCCAAAGTATATTATAAAACCATTTTTGTATTAGCCGGTGTTGGGGTTGCATTGTATAATGTAATCCGACAAGTAAATGATATCAATAAAACAAAGTAGTTTGTAAATAAAAAAGCCTTGAGATAAAAGTTGCATCTTTGCACAAAAATTATTTCAAATGCTTTCAAAAAATTACAAACCGTTTTTTTATTTGTTTGGCCTTGCTTTAGGGACTTATATTATTCATAAAGCAATTTTTTTCTTTAGTGAAATTAGTACGAAGAATTTTCATTACAGTTTAGAATTACTGTATTTTTCTTTCTTCGCGATTTCGTCTTTATTATACCTTATATTATTAGTAGTAAAAAAGAAGAATTTTGAAATCGTCGGAATGACGTTTTTATTCGGAACCTTTACACAAATGTTATTAGCCTATTTAGTTTTGCGGCCAATCTTAAAAAACAAAACAGGGGAGAGCGATGTTGAAAAAATTAGTTTTTTTGTAACATTTGTGCTGTTTTTGTTATTTCAGACGCTTTTAACTGCCCGATTATTAAATGAAAAGCGTTAAAATAACAATTCTTTAAAACAAGGTTTAAAAATAATTTTTCATATCCTTTTGAATATTAATAAAAAATGTACCTTTGCACCAAATTTTAGAAACGTAAAAAAATAAGATTTTCCACGATATGGTGATTTCAAACAAACCACTCAGCTTTATTCTTGCGGCTTTTGTAGCTTCTCTACCTATTATGGGTTTTGCAAATCAAGAGAATGATTCGACGCATGTACAAACTGAAACTGCTCACGAAGAGAAAGTAGTTTCACATAATGCTCCCGAAGAAGGAGAGCACGTTGCTCTAGATCCAAAGGCAAAAGTTGATGCATTTATTGATCACCACTTACAAGATTCTCACGATTTTGTTTTCTTTCAAGATGAGAAAGAAAACAAACACTACGGTTTTCCATTACCAGTTATTTTAATTGATGGTGGTCTTAAAGTTTTTTCTTCTTCAAAATTCCACTTTGGAGAAACAGTTGCAGAAGTTGATGGAAACTTCTACAAATTAGTTCACGGTAAAATTTACAAAACAGATGCAGCCGGAACAATTACTTTTAATGAGCACGGTCATCCAGAAAATGAAAAGCCATTAGATTTTTCTATTACTAAAAATGTTGTTTCAATGCTTTTCGTATCAGTATTATTATTATTAATGTTTACTGGTTTAGCAAAATCATATAAAAAAGGACCAATCCCAACTGGATTTGGTAGAGTTTTAGAACCACTTGTAATTTTCATTAGAGATGAAATTGCAATTCCAAATATTGGAGAGAAAAAATACCGTAAATATATGGGTTACCTATTAACTGTATTTTTCTTTGTATGGATCTTGAACTTATTAGGAATGACTCCGCTAGGAATCAACGTAACAGGAAACATTGCTATTACAGTTTGTCTAGCAGCCTTTACATTTATCATTACTCAATTTAGTGCAAACAAAGATTATTGGGGTCACATCTTCTGGATGCCAGGAGTACCAGTTCCAATGAAAATTATCTTAGCTCCAATTGAGATTTTAGGAACATTAACAAAACCATTCGCATTATTAATTCGTTTGTACGCAAATATTACTGCAGGTCACGTAGTAATTATGAGTTTGATCGCAATGATTTTTGTTGGAAAAAATTTAGCGACAGATTTGCCAATCTCATTAGGATTGACATTGTTTATCTCTGTTATTGAAATTTTAGTTGCGTTTTTGCAAGCGTTCATCTTTACAATGTTATCATCATTGTTTATTGGTATGGCAGTTCAAGATCATGATCATGCTCACCACCACGAAGACGAAACTGCGATTATTTAATTTTAGAAGTTTAATTTTATATATATAAATAGTTATGGGAACAATTCCAACTTTAGTAGGTGCTGGTTTAGTAGTAATCGGTGCAGGTTTAGGTTTAGGTAAAATCGGTGGATCTGCTATGGACGCTATTGCTCGTCAGCCAGAAGCTGCTGGTAAAATTCAAACTGCGATGATTATTATCGCGGCTTTATTAGAAGGTTTAGCATTTGTTGCTTTAATCTTAGGAAAATAATAAAGAGAGAAATAACAGCATCTTTAACGGTTGGTTAAAGATGTTGTTACTTTTAAAAAAGAAATTAAATATTTAATATAGTTATATAAAATGGATAAGTTAATTAACGATTTTTCATTCGGATTATTCTTCTGGCAAGCTTTAATCTTGGTAGTTTTGATTTTACTTTTAGTAAAATTTGCTTGGAGACCAATTATGGAATCTATTACTGCAAGAGAAGAAGGTATTAAAAATGCATTGCTTTCTGCTGAAAACGCAAAGAGAGAAATGGAAAATTTACAAGCTGACAATCAAAGAATTTTGAATGAAGCTCGTGCTGAACGTGACGCGATGTTGAAGGAAGCTCGCGAAATGAAAGAGAAAATGATTGCTGATTCTAAAAACGAAGCGCAAGAAGCTGGTCAAAAAATGATCGAACAAGCTAAAGCCGCTATCGAAAGTGAAAAAAATGCTTGCAATGGCAGAATTGAAATCTCAAGTTTCTTCTCTATCATTAAGTATTGCTGAGAAATTATTGAAAGAAGAATTATCTAACAAAGAATCTCAAACTAAATTGGTTGAGAAAATGTTAGGTGACGTAAAGTTAAACTAAGATTATGGCAAGTACAAGAGCAGACAATTCGTTATGCAAAAGCAATTCTAGACTTAGCAAACTCTAAAGGTGTTGCCGAAGCTGTCAATAACGATATGAAATCAATTGCTAAGGTAATTGAGACTAATGAAGAGTTGAGTACATTTATTCAAAACCCAACAACAACAGTTGAAGTTAAAGAAGGTGCTCTTTTAGAAGTTTTTGCAGATGTAAATGGAGTGACAAAAGGATTATTCCGTTTATTATTCGAAAACAAAAGATTTGAAATTCTACATGCAATTGCATTAGAATACAATAAATTATTTGATGAAAGTAATGGTGTTGAAGTAGCGAAAGTTACAACAGCAATTCCAATGGATGCTTGCTTTAGAAGCTAAAGTTTTAGCAAAAGTTGCAACTTTATCAGATAAAAAAATTACAATTGAAAATGTGGTAGATCCTTCAATTATTGGTGGATTTATTTTAAGAATAGGAGATAATCAGTACAACGCTTCAGTTGCTAACAGATTACAAGTATTAAAAAGAGAGTTAACCCAAAACTAAATCTAACCTATGAGGAATTTTTTAATTTTATTTGTTTTCTGTATATCATTTCTATCGTTTGGTCAAAAGATCAAAGAAGATGATAACAAAATTTTATTTGACGGTACTGCAATTGCTAAGGTCGATAAAGATAAAACAGGTACACAATTTACATATACATCATTAGATGGTTCGACAGGGATTGTTGCTAATTTGAAAACACATAAAATTGATGCTCAAAATTCTAAAAGCTGGTTAGTGGTTACGAATTTAGATGGGTCTAAAAAAACAGAGGTAAACTTTGAGTTATTGTCTTTTACATTAAATTATAAAAAAGCAATAGCAGAGCTTCTTGCTAAAAAGTATACAATTTTCACTGCAAAAGGTATTGAAAATCTTGATGCTTTTTTTGCTGAAGAACGCCCGAGTATTTCTGCAGAAATAGAAAAAGTAAAAGAAGCAGGTAAAGTTGATGCGAAACAATTAGCCACTTTAAATTACCAAATTCATACAGCTGAAAAATTGGTTTTTTCTGGTGAAGTTCCTGAAGATGCTTTTACGTCAAAATATAGTGATGCAGAGCGTAAAGAGTTTATGTCTAAAGTGGTAGCAAAATATGTTGTTTCTTGGAAACAAGATTCATCTCCTTATCCAGTTTTGAATGTTGATATTTTGTCATTAAGCGGAAGATCTTTGGTTAAAGCTGTTGACAGAGGAGGAAAAATGGTAGTAGCTTTGACTGAGTCAAATAAAACATTTACTTATGCACCATCTTTCGAATATACAAGCAGAAGCAGCGCAGCTGATACTGAAAGATTAGTTAAAGAAGTTGTAGATAACTCGTATTTAAATGGTCAAAAATTTATGACCTTAAGTGAGGCAGAAGTACTTTTAAGTGCTCAAAATGCTGACAAGATGGCTAAATATGAGGAAGCTAAGAAAAATTCAGCTAATATTTTTGATAAAAAAGGATATGCTATTGATCCAAAAGGTGAAAAAACAGAAGGAAAAGTAACTATTGATTTTGAAAGAATCGCTGTTCCAAAATCTAGCAATGGTATGGTAGATTTAGATAGCGGTGGTGATGGGAAACTGGTAACGGTTTTTGGTCCAAATGAAAAAGGAAATTTAAGAACATTCAATTTCAAAGCAAAAGAAAACGTAATGTTTGGTGTCTATAATGATGACAATACAGAAACAAAATACAGAGCTCTTTTGGTAAAAATTGAAAATGTTGCGCCAAAAGACAATACAGCTCTTGATTTAGGAGCTTTAGCAGGAGTGTCTTTAGCTTCAGCATCTTGGAAGTATTTTAAAGAAGTACAAGTTACAGATAAGATGAGCATCTATCAGGATATACCATCAAACACTTATGTGATTAAAGTACCGAAGCAAGAAAAAGGATTTCAGATTTTAGTAAAAAAAGGTAAAGAAGATAAATTTTTAAGTAAGTTAAAAGAATATGTAGGAGATTCTGTTGCTAGTAGTGATTTGGAAAAAATTGACTACAGCAATTTGGAGGGCTTAAAAAATCTAGTTGATTTATATTCTAATTTTAAATAAAAAGTAAAAGTAGGTAAAAATAATAATTATGGCGGAAATAAAACCTGCTGAAATTTCAGCAATATTAAGAAAGCAAGTAGAAGGTTTTGAATCTGGTGCTACGCTAGAAGAAGTAGGAACAGTACTTCAAGTTGGAGACGGTATTGCTCGTGTTTACGGGCTATCTAATGTACAATATGGAGAGTTAGTAGAATTTGATAACGGTATGGAAGGTATCGTATTGAATCTTGAAGAGGATAATGTTGGGGTTGTATTATTAGGACCATCAACTGGACTTAAAGAAGGATCTACTGCAAAAAGAACTCAACGTATTGCTTCTCTTAAAGTAGGTGAGCAAATGGTAGGGCGTGTAGTTAACACTCTTGGTTTTCCAATTGATGGAAAAGGACCAATCGGTGGAGACTTATATGAAATGCCTTTAGAAAGAAAAGCACCTGGAGTTATCTTCCGTCAGCCAGTAACTGAACCATTACAAACAGGAGTAAAAGCAGTTGATGCTATGATCCCAGTTGGACGTGGACAGCGTGAGCTTGTAATCGGTGACCGTCAAACAGGAAAATCTACTGTTTGTATCGATACAATCTTAAATCAAAAAGAATTTTACGATGCAGGAAAACCTGTATTCTGTATATATGTTGCAATTGGACAAAAAGCTTCAACTGTAGCAGGAATCGCTAAAATGTTAGAAGAAAAAGGAGCAATGGCTTATACAGTTATCGTTGTTGCTAATGCTTCTGATCCAGCTCCAATGCAAGTTTACGCTCCATTCGCTGGTGCTGCAATTGGAGAATATTTTAGAGATTCTGGTCGTCCAGCTCTTATTGTTTATGATGATTTATCTAAACAAGCTGTTGCTTACCGTGAGGTTTCTCTTTTATTAAGAAGACCACCGGGACGTGAGGCTTACCCTGGAGACGTTTTCTACTTACACTCTCGTTTATTAGAGCGTGCTTGTAAAGTAATCGCTGATGATGGTATCGCTAAAAACATGAACGATTTACCAGATTCTATCAAATCTATCGTAAAAGGTGGTGGTTCATTAACTGCATTACCAATTATCGAAACTCAAGCTGGTGACGTTTCTGCATATATCCCAACAAACGTAATTTCTATTACAGATGGTCAAATTTTCCTTGATGGAGATTTGTTCAACTCTGGGGTTCGTCCTGCAATTAACGTAGGTATCTCTGTATCTCGTGTTGGAGGTAATGCACAGATTAAATCAATGAAAAAAGTTTCGGGAACTTTAAAATTAGATCAAGCTCAATTCCGTGAATTAGAAGCTTTTGCTAAATTCGGTTCTGACTTAGATTCTGTTACTTTAAACGTAATTGAAAAAGGAAAAAGAAACGTTGAGATCTTAAAACAAGGTTTAAATGATCCTTATACAGTTGAAAACCAAGTAGCAATTATCTACGCTGGTTCTAAAAACTTGTTAAGAAATGTTCCTGTTAATAAAGTAAAAGAATTCGAAGCAGATTTCTTAGCTTACTTAAACAGCAAACATAAAGATACACTTAATGCTTTGAAAGCTGGAAAATTAGATGACGCTATTACTGACGTTATCGAAAAAGCGACAAAAGAAGTTTCAGCAAAATATAACTAATAAGATAATTGGTAAATTAGATAATTAGAAAATGTAATCATTATTCTAATTATCTAATTTCAAAATTGTCACATTTTCTAATTAATAGATGGCAAATTTAAAGGAAATCCGTAATAGAATTACTTCCGTTTCATCGACGATGCAAATTACATCGGCTATGAAAATGGTTTCTGTCGCAAAGCTGAAGAAAGCACAAGATGCAATCACTGCAATGCGTCCTTATGCCGAGAAATTAACGGAGTTATTGCAAGATCTTTCTGCTACACTAGAAGGTGAAATAGGGGGAGATTACACTACTCAACGTGAAGTAAAAAAAGTATTGTTAGTTGCTGTAACTTCAAACAGAGGTTTATGTGGTGCTTTCAATTCAAATATTATTAAAGAGATTAAAAACCGTACAGAGTTTTATGCTGGAAAGCAAGTTGACGTTTTTGCCATTGGTAAAAAAGGTGGAGATGCTTTAGCTAAAACGCATAAAATCCACGGTCATCATAATGCAATTTTTGATCATTTGACATTTGAAAATGTTGCTGGAATTGCTGATAATTTAACTCAAAAGTTTTTAACTGGAGAATACGATAGAATTGAATTGGTTTACAATCAGTTTAAAAATGCTGCGACTCAGATTGTTCAAGTAGAACAGTTTTTACCGTTAGCACCTATTAATACTGATGCAGTTGCTACTTCTGGAGATTATATTTTTGAACCTGGAAAAGAAGAGATTGTATTGGCTTTAATTCCTAAGTCTTTAAAAACACAATTATACAAAGGTATCCGTGATTCATTTGCTTCTGAGCATGGAGCACGTATGACTGCGATGCATAAAGCAACAGATAATGCTACTGAATTGAGAAACCAATTGAAATTAACTTATAACAAAGCTCGTCAGGCTGCGATTACAAGTGAGATTTTAGAAATCGTTGGTGGAGCAGAAGCTTTAAATGGATAATTTATTCCGTAATATATAAAAGAAAAGCCAGCGTTAGCTGGCTTTTCTTTTTATTGGAAGTTTTATTCTTTTTTAAAAATAATTTTATAAAATGGTGATTCTCAAATTACAATTAAGTTGAGAATCACTACCATTTTATAAAAATAGACAGATAACTCTGCGTGCTTTGTCTTTCATGGGAACAAACTAGCTTTATTAATCCCAATGCTCTGTTTTTTTAAGGGTTACATTTCAGCAGAATCAATCCCTGTGCTTTGTCTTTTATGGGAACAAACAAGCTTTATTAGTCCCAGTGCTCTGTTTTTTTAGGGTTACTGCAGCTGAATCAATCCCTTATGCTTTGTCTTTTATGGGAACAAACAAGCTTTATCAGTCCCAGTGCTTCTTTTTTATAAGGGTTGTATCTAGCTTTCTCATTCCCTTTGAAACAAATTTAAATAAAGACTGTAAAAAAAATGTTACATAATTTTTAATTAAATTTTATATATTTCACATGTTTTGATAAAAAACACATTATAATTATCTAGATATAAAGGTTTTAAGCGTGAGTATATTTTGTGTTTTTCTTTTTTTATTAAGTTTAATTTATTTTTCAAATATTAAACGTCTATTTCGTAGTTTTTATTTTAAGTACTTTTGAATTCTATTTCTTTTTTATACAATGACTTTACAAATACGAGAGCTTACTACCGCTGAAGATATGGTCGCTCAGATAAATACGATTCGATTTTTATATCCGAATATTTCGCTTGAAAAATATCAATTATTTCTCTCTGAAATGGTTCCGCATAATTATATACAGATTGCGGTATTTGAAAATGATTCTTGTCTTGGACTTACTGGTTGTTGGTCTGCGACAAAACTTTGGACAGGAAAATATCTAGAAATCGACAATTTTGTTGTTAATCCTGAGTTTAGATCTAGAGGGATAGGAAAAATGTTAACCGATTATATAGAGAAGAAGGCAATAGAATTAAATTGCGAGCAGTATAGTTTTGGATGCATTTACAGGAAATTTTGGAGCTCATCGATTTTATTATAATCAGGGTTATGCTCCGAAAGGATTTCATTTTGTCAAAATTTTAGATGAAAAGAAAATGACTGTCTAAAAACAATCATAAGTTTTCTTTATTGCATCAACAAAAGCACCATTAAACAAAAGAAATGGTTATTTTTGTCTTATAAACATTATTAGAATTATATTTTGGGATTATATAAAAATCTATTCAAGCAAACAGCAATTTACGGACTGGCGACAGTTTTACCAAGAATGCTAAGTTTTTTATTAGTGAGATTATATACAGGGATTTTACCAACAGCTGAGTATGGTGAAGTTTCGATTGTATTGTCTTGGATGGTTTTCTTTAATGTGGTTCTTTCTTACGGAATGGAAACTGCATTTTTTAGATTTTACAGTGCAGAAGATGATAAGAAAAATGTAATTGCTACTTCTACTATTTCTATTTTTTGGACCTCTATTCTATTTCTTTTTGCAGGCTTGATTTTTAGAAATACATTGGCAAATTTAGCCGAAGTCGATGTTCAGTATATTACTTATTCGGTATGGATTTTAGTTTTGGATGCATTGGTTTTAATTCCGTTTTCTAAACTTAGAGCCAATCAAAGGCCTATGGTTTATGCGGCAATCAAAATTGGAAATGTTGTTATAAACTTATTACTGAATATATTTTTCCTGATGTATCTTCCAAAATTGGCAGAAGCAAATCCGAACTCTATTTGGGATAATTTATATGTACAAAACTTCCAGATTGCTTACATTTTCATTGCAAACCTTTTAGCAAGTTTGGCAACTTTTATTGTGCTTTCTCCAAATTATCTTTCGCTTGGACGAAAATTCGATCCAGTGCTTTGGAAGAAAATGATGAAATACGGACTTCCGATTTTGGTGGCAGGTTTGGCTTTTGCAGTAAATGAGCATTTTGATAAAATCCTATTAGGATATTTACTTCCTGAAAATCTTGCAAAATCTGAAGTTGGAGCTTATTCTGCTTGTTACAAATTAGGATTATTTATGGTTCTTTTTGCAACAGCTTTTAGATTAGGAATTGAACCATTCTTTTTTAGTCATGCTAAAAATGAAAATGCACCACAGACTTACGCTGTTATAACCAAATATTTTGTGATTTTAGGATCATTGATTTTATTGGGTGTAATTGTTTTTGCAGATCTTTTAAAGTATTTATTATTAGATAATAAATCGTATTGGGAAGCAATGAAAGTTGTGCCTTTAATTATTTTGGCAAATTTCTTTTTGGGAATTTATAACAACTTGTCGGTTTGGTATAAACTGACTGATAAAACAAAAATTGGAGCTTATATTTCTATTGTAGGAGCAATTGTAACTTTGATTTTAAATTATCTTTTAATTCCAAAATACAGCTATTATGGCTCTGCAATTGCAACCATTTCGGCTTACGGAAGTATGATGCTTATTTCTTATGTTTTAGGAAATAAATATTATCCGATTCCTTATGATATGAACAAGATTGGTGCTTATTTAGGTGTTTCAATAGTATTTTCAGTAATCTCATTTTACGGATTTAGAGAAAAATATTATGTTGGAATCCCACTTCTTTTAATCTTTATGTATATGGTTTACCATTTTGAAAAAGATACTATAAAAGGAATAATGAAAAGAAAATAAGACGTTTTAAGAAAATTATATTCAAAAATGAAAATTCAAATTATCAATAAATCGCAAGCACGATTTACCAAATTACGAAACAATTGCATCTGCAGGAATGGATTTGCGTGCCAATATTATAGAACCAATTACGTTAAAACCTTTAGAAAGAACTATTGTAAAAACAGGACTTTTTATAGAATTGCCAATTGGTTACGAAGCGCAGGTAAGGCCTAGAAGCGGTCTGGCGACAGAAAAAGGGGTAACCGTTTTAAATTCGCCAGGAACTATTGATGCAGATTACAGAGGAGAAATAGGAGTAATTTTAGTAAATTTATCTAATGACGATTTTGTAATAGAAAACGGAGAACGAATTGCGCAGTTGATTATTGCAAAACACGAAAGAGCTGAATGGATTGAAGTTGAAACATTAACTGAAACATCAAGAGGTGAAGGAGGCTTTGGAAGCACTGGAGTGAAATAATAAAAAAGAAAGACCAAACCCAATGAAGATTTTTTTTAATCTTCCCATAAAATCAAATAAAAAATGAAGATAATTGTGCCAATGGCAGGCCGCGGATCAAGATTGAGGCCTCATACTTTAACAGTTCCAAAACCGTTAATCCCAGTAGCAGGAAAATCTATCGTACACCGTTTAGTTGAAGATATTGCCAAAATATTAAAAGAACCAATTGAAGAAGTTGCTTTTATCTTAGGAGATGAAGCTTTTTTTGGAGAAGATGTTGTAACAAGTTTAGAAGATTTAGCTAAAGGATTAGGAGCTAAAGCTTCAATCTATCGCCAAGATCAGCCTCTAGGAACCGGACATGCTATTATGTGTGCTAAAGAATCTCTTTCTGGACCAGCGGTAATTGCTTATGCAGACACTTTAATTAGAGCAGATTTTGAATTAGATCCAGAAGCAGATGCAGTAATCTGGGTAAAACAAGTAGAACAGCCCGAAGCTTTTGGTGTTGTAAAACTAAACCAAAATAATGAAATTATAGAATTGGTTGAAAAACCAAAAGAGTTTGTTAGCGATTTAGCTGTTATAGGAATTTATTATTTTAAAGAAGTTGGAATTTTAAGAAACGAACTTCAAAATGTTTTGGACAATAATATTCAGAATGGTGGAGAATACCAGATTAATGATGGTATCAAAGCGATGATGGCAAACGGAAAAGTTTTCAAAACAGGAAGTGTTGACGAATGGATGGATTGCGGTAACAAAGATGTTACAGTTGAAACTAATACAAGAATGTTAGGTTTTCTTCATAATGATGGCGAGCATTTGGTTGATTACGGTGTTACATTAGAAAATTCAACGATTATCCCTCCATGTTATATTGGCGAAAATGTAGTTTTGAAGAATACTACAATTGGTCCAAATGTTTCTCTTGGAAAAGGATGTCACGTAACAGACAGCACAATTAAAGACAGTTTGATACAAACATATTCTCAAATTAAAAATGCTAATCTTGATAATGCAATGATCGGAAACCATGTGAGTTACGATGGTAAATTTACAAGTATTAGTATTGGAGATTATGCTGTTTTAGAATAAAATAAATTAGCAAGGTTTCGTTTTGTTTAAAATGTAGTTTTTACAAATGATCAAAAAAAGAGTTTTTACGGTTTTATTTTTTGCTTTGTTGAGCACATCATTTTCGGTTTTTGCACAGACAGAACCCGAAGATATTGCTATGGCAACAGACGAATATCAGGACTCATTTTATGAATCATTAAAACAAAAAGGAATTGAAAATTATGATAAAGCCATTGTATCATTGGAAAAATGTATAAAACTTAAACCCAATGATGCAGTTGCTTATTTTGAATTAGGAAAAAACTATTTGTCGCTTAAACAATATCAGAATGCACAAGATGCTTTTGAAAAAGCAACACAACTTGATCCTAAAAACAAATGGTTTTGGCTTGGGATTTATGATGTAAGTTACGAGACCAAAAACTATCCTTTGGCAATTGAAATTATTCAAAAAATTATTGTTTTTGACGAAGAATACAAAGACGATTTGATTTCGTTATATATGATTACCAATCAGTATGACAAGGCATTGACCGCGATAAATGAAATGAATGATAAGTTCGGAAAATCTGCTGAACGTGAAATTTATAAAACACAGATTTTATCTCAAGGAAAATACCAAAATGCTGAAATTGACAATCTTTTGGAACAGATTAAAAAAAATCCGAAAGAAGAATCAAATTATGTAAATCTGATTTTTTTGTATTCGAAAAATAATGAAAATGAAAAATCGCTAGAAGTAGCAAAACAATTGGCAAAAGAACTCCCGAATTCTGAATGGGGTCAAGTGAGTTCGTTTAAAGGATATTTAGATGCCAATCAAGCAGATAAAGCTATAAAATCGATGAATATGATTTTAGCAAGCTCAAAAATCGATTCAAAAATCAAACACAGAACTTTGAATGAATTTTTGATTTATGTAAATAAAAATCCACAGTATTCTGCTGATTTAGAAAAAGCCATTTCTTATTTTGACAACGATAAAGATGTTGATGTTGCCAAAGAAATTGGAAAGTTTTACCATAGTAAAGGACAATTTGAAAATGCCATTAAATATTATGAAAAAGATTTAAAGAGTCATTCAGATACTGACCTTGAGACCAATATGTTATTATTGGAGGCATATTCTCAAGTTAAGCAGTATGAACCAATGACCAAAAGAGCTATGATGCTGATCGAAGTTTATCCAAGTCAACCACAGTTTTATTACTATGCAGGTTTAGGAAGCAATCAGTTGAAACAGTTTAAAAATGCAAAAACCGTCTTAGAAATGGGTCTTGATTATGTGGTTGATGACGTAAAATTAGAATCAAATTTTAATATTCAGTTAGGAGAGGCATACAATGGATTGGGAGATGCAAAGAAAAAAGAGGAATACTTTTTGAAAGCAAATGAAGTATTAAAGAAGAAAAAATAAAAGAGAATTCAAATGAAAAAATATATATCAATACTAGCATTATCTATTGCTGTAATTTCTTGTAAAACGAAAGCAGTAGCAGTGCAAGGAAATACAAGCCAGACAATTGCACCAAAAGAAGACAAAAAAGTAATCGAAAAACATTACGACAACAAGTTAGATTTTTCGACTTTGTACATAAAAGCGAGCGCAAGATATGCTGATGAAAAACAAAGCCAAAATGTTACGGCAGAAATCAGAATTGAAAAAGACAAACAGATTCTAATAAGCGTTCGTTTCTTAGGAATTACAATGGCAAAAGCTTTGATAACACCTTCGGCAGTAAGTTATTATGAAAAAATTAATAGTACTTATTATGAAGGAGATTTTACAAGTTTGAGCAAATGGCTTGGAACAGATTTAGATTATACCAAAGTTCAAAATCTATTGATTGGAGAAGCTTTTGATGATTTAAGAAAAGGAAAATATACGCAAACTATTGTAGAAAATCTATTCAGATTAGATGAAGATAAAGATGCCAACATAAAGAAAACCTTTTTCTTAGATGGGGAAAAATATTTAATTCAGAAAGAAGAGATTTCTCAGCCATCAGAAAACAGAACATTGCAAATTGCCTATTCAGAAGCTAAAAATTTTGATCAGGGAACATTGCCTACAAGTATAGAAATCAATGCAGTTCAGCCAAAAGGCAAGACAAGCATTAACTTGAATTACAACAATATTTCATTTAATGAAGAACTTTCTTTTCCGTATAGCGTACCAAGCGGTTATAAAAAAGTTACAATTAAGTAAATTTGCAAAAATAAAAAGATAAACATGCCAAAATTTCTCCTAAGTCTAGTTTTAGTTTGTGCCACTACATTTGTATGGGCGCAAGATTCTCAGCAAGAAAAACTGGAGCAGCGTAAAGCTCAAATTCAGCAGGAAATCAGAGATAACGAAAAGATGCTTCAGTCTGTTCGAAAACAAGAGAAATCTGCTGTGAATGAATATTTAATTCAGGCGAACAAAATTAAGCTAAAAGAGAAATTAATTAATACTACAGCAAAACAAGAAAAACTGATTAGTAATGACATGTATATTAATCAGGTTCAAGTAAATAAACTTAAAAAAGAACTAAAAGTTCTAAAAGAAGATTATGCAGAAATGATTTTAAAATCATACAAAAGCCGATCTGAACAAAGCCGTGCGATGTTTATTTTATCATCTGAAAGTTTCTTGCAAGCTTACAAAAGGGCACAATATTTAAAACAATATACTACTTTTAGAAAAAATCAAGGTCTTGAAATTCAGTCAAAAACAGCTCAGTTAGTTGATTTTAACGCAAAACTTGATGGGCAAAGACAGGTAAAAAAGAAGATTATAGCCGAGAATCAAAAGAAAAAATTACGCTTGAAGTAGAGAAAAAAGAACAGCAAAAATTAGTTAATGCGCTTAAAAAAGATAAAAATAAAATTGTCGCTGATATTCGATCAAAACAAAATGAATCTAAGCGTATTGATAAACAAATTGACCGTTTAATTCGTGAAGCTATTGCGGAAGCAAACAGAAAAGCAGTGCAGAAAGAGCAAAAGCAAATCCAGGTTCGACTGAAACAAAAACGGCACCAGTCTCTTCTTCTAAAATTGTCATGACTCCTGAGGATAAAGTTCTGGCAGACAGATTTTAAAGCAAACAGAGGAAGATTGCCTTGGCCTGTAGAGAAAGGATTTATTTCTCTTGGCTATGGAGATCAGCCACACCCATTGCACCCTTCAATTACAGTTCATAATTCTGGAGTTGAGATTACAACAGAAGACGGTGCAAACGCGAGAGCAGTATTTGCGGGAGAAGTTTCTAAGGTTATCGTTTTATCGCCAGTGAATAAAGCAGTTGTAATTCAGCACGGAGACTTTTTCACGGTATATCAAAATTTAAGTTCAGTTTCTGTTAGTCAGGGAGATAAAGTGACTATTAAACAAAATATTGGAAAAGTTAGAACAAGTGGTGATACAGGAAAAACAATCATCAAATTCTTGATTCTACAAAATACATCAAATAATAATCCAGAAGGATGGTCGCAAA
This sequence comes from Flavobacterium ginsengisoli, assembly GCF_029625315.1. NCBI lineage: Bacteria > Pseudomonadati > Bacteroidota > Flavobacteriia > Flavobacteriales > Flavobacteriaceae > Flavobacterium > Flavobacterium ginsengisoli. The sequence continues at coordinate 3,540,212 of NZ_CP121110.1, read as the reverse complement.
GCAGATAATCTTATTCTAGATTTAAACCTAAAAAAATCCTTTCTATCGCTAAAGATGGAAAGGATTTTTTGTTTTTAATTACTTACATTATCAGGATTTTGAACTAGAGCAGGATTAGAATCTAAATCATATCGTGGAATTTTGAATAAGAAATTTTTGGAAGGAACAAATTGCAAAGGATTGTTTACGTACATATTAATTCCGTTATCATTTCCATATTTAACATGATCGGCAACGTTTTTTCCAATTCGATTGGTTCTTAATTCGTCAAAAAATAACAACCCTTCTCCTACAAATTCCCATCCTCTTTCTTTGTAAATGGCATCAGCAAATTGTTCTTTACTTAAACCTGGAGTTAGATCTGGAAGCTTAGCTCTATTTCGCACTCTATTTACGTATGCATAAGCTGCAGCAGGACCGTTAATTTCATTTTCTGCTTCAGCATAATCTAGCAATACATCGGCATAACGAATAGCATAAGAATTTGCTTGAGGTTTTTTTAGTGTGGCCGAACTTTCGGTTCGGTCATAAAATTTCAGATTTCCTGGCGAAGCTGTTTTCCATCCTTTAGACCCAGGAAAGAAACCTTTGTCGGCTGGAACAAATTCGATGGTTTGTAAAATATGACTTGGATTTCCTTTTTCAGTAACATTTGCTTTCGTTAAAAAACTGCCTTCTTTTCTAGCATCATTATCACCATATGAAAGATAATGCTGTATTGAAGGACCAAATCGATGATACATATAGCAACCCAATGTTGTTTCGGTTATGTTTACACCAAACATTACGTGGTTGTTGTTGTATTCATTTTCGACACCTCCAAACTGTAATTCAAACACAGATTCAATTCCATTTTTATTGTTGATGTTCCACCAAAACCATAGATCTTTAAAGTCGGGTTGCAAATCATATTGACCCGATTGAATAACTTTTGCAGTGTAATCTTTAGACTTTTGAAAAAAAGTTCTGTCTCCAGTCATACTGCCTCGAGTAAGATATAAATCTCCAAGCAAAGCTTGTGCAGCTCCTTTTGAAGCTCTCCAAATATTATCGCTTGGATAATTAGATTTTAGAGGCAAATTTTCTTCGGCATATTCTAGATCGGAAATAATGTAGGCATAAGTTTCCTCTGTTGTTTTTCGTGGAATTGCAAGGTTTTTTAATCCTTCTGTAAAAGTTTCAGGAATCGGAACACCTCCGTACATGCGTACTAGATTGTAGTATGTTGCGGCTCTTATAAAACGAGCCTCTGCAAAATATCGCTTTTTTAGAGTTTCGTCCATTTCAACATCTGCACCTCTGCCAATAACTAAATTTGCTCTATTGATAATGTTGTAGGCATCGTCCCAATTTGTAATTACCATTTTATCAGCATTGTTCATGTCTGACCAAACATTCCAGAGTTGTGCATCATCTTTAGCGTATGCGGGAGAACCAAATTCAGTTAAGACTTCCAAGTACATGATATACTTGTAATAACCATTAAATCCATTTTGATAGCCATCATAAACACCAACCAATGCAGTATTCAATTCATCAGCATTTTTATAATAATTGCTTGGAGACAGGAAAGTATACGGTTCTTCTGCTAAATCAGTGCACTGTGAAAAAAATAGTATTGCACAACCTGAAAAGATATATTTTAGAATTTTCATGAGTATTGATTTTTAGAATTAAAATTTAGCAGTAAATCCAATAAGCATTGTTTTTACGTATGGAGATGTTACGTTTCCGCTTTCAGGATTATATCCTCTGTGATTTGCAATATTGATAAAGTTCTGCGCATTCACATACACGTTTAATTGTTTTACCCAATCAGCGTTTTTGATTACTTTAGATAAATTGTAGGCTAGTTTTATATTTTTAACTACAAAATAATTCCAGTCACCATTTGTTCTATTTGATAGATATACATCTTTTGCACCAGCTCTAGGGAAATTTCCAGAAGGGTTTTCTGGGCTCCACATTCTGTCATAAGCATACTGAGTAGGAATGTAATTTCTGTTCTGAATTTGATTTTCTCCATAAATCATATAGTTATTATCCTCATCAGAAGCCAGACCTGTTGCACCTTGCCCGTAAATATCTAATGTCAGGTTTTTATAACTTAGATTAGTTGATATCCCGTAAAAGAAATCGGGCGAAGTAGTTCCGATATTTACATAATCATCATTGTTGATGATTTTATCGTTGTTTTTGTCCACATACATTTCTTCTCCAAGTTGCGCAGTAGGACGTATTTGCTGATAAGCTGTTAATTGTTCCTGAGTTTTAATAATACCAGCAGATTCTCTTGCCCAAACACTATTTACAGGCTGTCCTACAATTAGATATTTGGCAATTCCTGCAGAAGAACTTCCAACATTTATGCGACTTACATCTCCATAAAGGCTCACAATTTCATTTTTGTTTTTAGAAATATTACCGCCTATCTCCCATTTAAAATCAGAATCTATTACTTTTACTCTTGCAGTGACTTCGATACCAACGTTTTTGACTTCGCCAATATTCTGAAGCATACTAGAATAACCAGAAGTTGTAGGGATAGGAACGTTGTATAAAAGATCTGAAGTTTGTCTCTGATAAAAATCTAAATTCAAATCAAATCTTTTCCATAAACTTAAATCGATACCGGCATTGTATTGAATGTTACGCTCCCATTTTAGATCTGGATTTCCAATTGTCTCTACAAATCCTAAAATTGGATTATTTTCGTAAACATAATTTGCTTTAACAAGTTTAGAAAGAGATTGATAATTTCCAATTTCCTGATTACCGGTAACACCATAACTCGCTCTAAGTTTTAAAGCAGAAATGACATTACTGTTTTTAAGAAAGTTTTCTTTATCAACATTCCAGCCCAATCCCAAAGAAGGGAAAAATCCCCATTTATTGTTGATTCCAAAACGAGATGATCCATCATAACGTCCTGTTAATGTTATAAGATATTTTTCATTATAAGCATATGAAGTCCTTGCCGTCCAGGAAATTAATTTGCTCGAATATTTGTTAGAAGAATTGGTTATACTTCCTCTGTCGGCGTACGTAATATCATTTGCTCCTGTGGCATCATTTTGAAAACCAGATCCTTTAACGCCCAAATCTTCATAAACATATTCTTGCCATGAATAAACTGCTGTTGCAGTAAGACTGTGTTTATCTTTCCAGATGTTAGAATAGCTTAAAATATTATCAGTAAGTTGAGAACTTTGTCTTCTATAATATTGTCCACCAGTTCCTGTGCTTCCAGACCCAATTCCAGCTGTAGATTTAGAAGTGTAGTATTCATATTGTTTTTCATTAGAAATATCGACACCATAATTGGTTTTAAAGGTTAAATTTTTTGCAAGTTTAAAATGCGCATACACATCTCCAAGAATACGATCTGTAGAAATTTCGTTTGTCATTTCTGATGCCTCCGAAACAGGATTCCAAGTTCCTTCAAAATAAGAACTTACGGCAGGATCTTCTGTAGCATAATACCAGCTTCCATCTGGATTTTTTACAGGTATGGTTGGCCATCCGTATCGAAAGATATCTCCAGTTGGATTATCTCGAATATCTCTCTGGGAGCGGCCAACCTGTAAATGTGTTCCAACGGTAAGCCAAGGTTTGTATTCATGATTTAAATTAGTTCTGACAGTCAATTTTTTAAAACCAGAAGCTTCTACAATTCCATCTTGCGAAAAGATGTTTCCAGAAAGAAGGTAAGTTGTATTTTCTTTTCCACCACTAAAAGACAAAGAATAGTTTTGCATAAGCGCCATATTCTGAATTATTTCGTCTTGCCAATCTGTATTGATGTTTGGAGCAGGATTTGTAGCAGAATAAACCGGCTTTCCTGTAGAATACGTATAGGCGTTGTTTATAAAACTGATAAAACTATCTCTATTTAAAGTTTTAGGCAGTCGAGTAGGAGTGGAGATTCCTTGTGTACCAACAATTTCTAAATTGTTTTGTCCTTGTTTTCCTCTTTTTGTTGTAATAAGGATAACACCATTTGCACCTCTTGATCCGTAAATAGCGACCGAAGAAGCATCTTTAAGAATTTCCATAGATTCGATGTCGTTAGAACTAATGTCATTTAAATTGCTGTTTACCAACGGAAAACCATCAACAACAATTAAAGGATCATTACCAGCACTCACAGATCCGTTTCCGCGAATTCTTATTTTCGGAGAAGAACCTGGAGAAGAATCATTGTTAAGAACTGCTACACCAGCTGCTCTTCCTTGAACAGCCTCTAACGGATTTGAACTTGTAACGGTATTTAGAACATCACCCTTAATTTGTGCAATCGAACCGGTTAAATCGCTTTTTTTCATCGTTCCGTAACCCACAACAACGACCTCCTTAAGTTCAGAAACTTCGTCAGTTAGAGTAATGTTGATGATAGAAGATTGTTCGACTGTTTTTTCAATTGTTTTAGAACCAGTAGAACTAAAAATTAAGACGCTTCCGGTATTGGCGCTTATTGAATATTTTCCATCAAAGTCAGAGGTGGTATTCGTTTGCGATCCCTTTACGACAATATTCGCTCCGGGAATGGGAATTCCGCCTGAATCAGTTATTATTCCTGTAACCATTTTGGTTTGTGCAAAACTGGTCAAGTGCACAAAAATGGAAAAGACCAAAATTATCAAATGTCTAATTTTGTTTTTCATAAGTAAAAGTTTTCGGTTAGTAAAGTTGTTTAAACTTATTTATAACCGAAACTCTTTGTATCCTGCTCTATCCTGTTAATTATGAATGAAATAACTTTTATTTTAAAATTTTTAAAGCTATTTTTTCTTTTGAATGACTGATTTAGTGGTTTTTAACTTATCTAGTATTGGTTTTATTTTTATCAAAAAAAGTTAATATTTTATCAATAATAAAATTATTTAATATTTAAAAATAGATATGTTTTTTTGATTATATGGTTGTTAAATTACAAAATAACCAACAATTTGTTTTTAGGAGAAAAATGAAAAATTGCAAAATAAAAGGCGACAAAAAATAACTTCTGCCGCCTTTTAGTAAAATTTATTAGGTTGAATTTTTAATCGTATTGTTCTAAGAAATATTTCAAAACATCTGTTGTAGTAACAATTCCTTTCAATTCTCCATTGTCTACAACTGGAAGAGCATGAAATTCTTCTTTCACAAAAATTTCGGCTAAATCTCTTATTATAGTATCAGATGAAACAGTTTTGGGTTTAGAAGTCATAACCTGCGAAATAGTAAGCATTTCTAAAATAGCTTCATCAGCTCCATCTTGTCCATCAAATAATGCTCCAAAAGTTAAACGATTAATATCCGTACGACTAATGATTCCGACAACTTCTTTACCGTTTACAACTGGAATATGACGAATTGAGTTGGCCTTTAGTTTTTCAACAACCTTTTTTAAATCGTCATTTTGATTTACTGTAATAACGCTTTTAGTCATTATATGACTTAGTGGTTCTCTCTTTTTCATAATTTGATAGTGTTAGATTTATATCAAATATGTAAATTATTTCTGAGGAAAATAATGATATATATCAGTTTTGAGACATGAACTCAAGTTAGATTTTTTATAAGAAAATGATAAAAGAGAATAAGGAATTTTATTTAAATTTAGTTTTATGCGAAAACAATACTAAATTCATTCTTTTAGTTGAGTGCAAATTGTGAGTATTGAATTTAAAAAGTAGTATTTTTGCAGTATGGAAACAAATAGACAGAAAAAAATAGGCGGTGTTATTCAGAAAGATCTGGTTGACATTTTGCAAGGTGAAGTGAGAAAAAACGGAATTACAAACTTGGTAATTTCTGTATCCAAAGTGAGTGTAACTACAGATTTGTCTGTGGCAACAGTTTATCTAAGCATTTTTCCGCAAGAAAAAGCCAAAGAAACTTTAGAAGCAATCAAAACCAATACAACTTTAATCAAACATGATTTGTCGCAACGTGTTCGTTTGCAATTACGTCGCGTTCCGAATTTAGTATTCTTTATTGATGACTCTTTAGATTATATAGAGAAAATCGACAATGCACTTGCTGGAAAAGAAAACCCAATTGAAAATCGTGATCTTTTAGAAAAAAGAAGAAAGTCGTAATTTGAATTTCCCTTTATACATAGCCAAACGTTATATTTTTAGCGACAGTAAAAACAATGCTATAAATATTATCAACCGCATTGCCAGCATGGGAATCATTGTTGGTACAATGGCTTTGTTTGTGGTTTTATCTGTTTTTAGCGGATTAAAGGTTTTTAGTCTTTCGTTTACAAACGAAATTGATCCGGATTTAAAATTAACAAGTACCTACGGAAAATCTTTTTTATTTGCACCAGATCAGGAAAATCAGATTAAGAAAATCAATGGTGTTGCTTCTTACACTAAAATAATAGAAGAACGTGTTTTGTTTCTATTTAAAGACAAACAGCAAGTTACTTACTTAAAAGGAGTTGACAGCATTTACCCCGTTGTTAATGATATCAAGAAAAAACTCTTTAATGGCCAATGGCTTAAACCAGATAGTTTTCAAGTTGTAATTGGTTATGGATTAGCTCAAAATTTCTCAATGGGAATTCTTGATTTTGAAAATCCGCTTCAGATTTTTGCACCAAAACCAGGAAAAGGAGCAATCGAGAACCCCGAAGAAGCTTTCACAAAAACAGATGTTTTACCTGTTGGAATTTATTCTATCAGTGAAGACTTAGATTCAAAATATGTATTCGCAGATTTAAGTTTAGTACAGGAATTGTTAATGTACAAACCCAATCAGATTTCTGGAATTGAATTTAAATTAAAAGAAAACGCAGATGAAGACGCAATAAAAAAACAGCTTAATTCTATTTTTAAAAATAAAGTTACTTTAAAAAATAGAGCACAACTGAATGAGTCTTTGTATAGAATGTTAAATACCGAAAACATTGCCGTTTATCTTATTTTTACATTAGTTATCATTGTGGCGCTTTTTAATTTGATTGGAGCCTTAATTATGATGATTTTAGAAAAGAAAGGAAATCTTAAAACCCTTTTCAATTTAGGAACAGACATCAATGGGCTTCGAAAAATATTTTTGCTTCAAGGAACCTTATTAAGTGTTTTTGGAGGTTTAATAGGACTTGCTTTAGGGATAATCCTCGTAATATTGCAGAGCAGAAGTTTGATCTTATTATGATTACACCAACTTTGGCTTACCCAGTTGTCTTTACAGTAGAAAATGTTCTAATTGTAATGACAACGATTATTTCTCTAGGTTTTGTTGCTTCACTAATTGCAAGCAGTCGAGTGAGTAAAAAACTACTTGACTAATAACTACTTAAGAAATATTAAGTATATTTACCGCCTTAAAAACTACAGCATATGATTGTTTCTGCCTAATCCTATTTTATTTTTAGAATAATTAGGATACTTACGTTTTTACTTTTTTAGTTCAGATTTATACATCTGAACCAATTTTATCATTTATCCTAAAATATCATGACAGAAACATCTATAAAGGAAAGTTTTATTTCCAAAATTTTTACCACTTTAAAACAAGCCTTAAAAGGCGACGAATCTTTTGATTATACTTCTGGAAGTATAAAAAAAGCCGTAATTCTATTGGCCATTCCGATGGTTTTGGAAATGATGATGGAATCGGTTTTTGCTCTAGTTGATTTATATTTCGTAGGACATTTAGAACATAGCAGTTTTGCCATACAGACCGTTGGATTAACCGAATCTGTGTTAACTGTAATTTATTCGCTCGCTATCGGAATGAGTATGGCCGCAACTGCAGTAGTTGCACGACGTATTGGCGAAAAAGATCCTGTTGTTGCATGACTAAAGCGGGAATGCAAGCCATTATCATTGCATTTGCAATTAATAGTATAATGAGCATTTTGGGAATTATATACGCAAAAGATATTTTAATTTTAATGGGTTCTTCTGTAGAATCGGCCGAACATGGTTTCCGTTTTACTCAGATTATGATTGGTTCTAGCTTGTGTATCATGCTTTTATTTCTAATTAACGGAATTTTCCGCGGAGCTGGAAATGCCGCCATTGCAATGAAAAGCCTTTGGATTGCAAATATTTGTAATATTATTTTATGTCCAGTTCTAATTAATGGTTTCGGACCAATTCCTGCTTTCGGACTAGTTGGCGCAGCTTTAGCAACTACTATCGGAAGAAGTATTGGAGTTTTGTATCAGGTTTATCATTTATTTTTTGGAAATGGAATTTTAAAAATCAAAATACCTTATTTCGCACCCGATTTTAAACAGATACGAGCTTTAGTAAAAATTGCGAGCACCAGGAATTCTGCAATTTGTAATAGCATCTTGCAGTTGGATTTTCTTAGCACAATTAGTCGCGACAACTGGAGGCGATCACGGTTCTGCAGGTTATCAAACCGCTTTAAGAATTATGATGTTTTTCATACTTCCAGCTTGGGGATTGAGCAATGCTTGCGACTACTTTGGTTGGACAAAATTTAGGAGCAAAACAAATCGAACGTGCCGAAAAATCAGTTTATACAACAGCCAGATATAATGTAATTTTCATGGCTACGATTATGATTATTACTTTGATTTTTGGACAATATATTATTTCGTTTTTCACGAATGACGAGCAAGTAAAAACCATTGCAATTGAAGCTTTACAGATTATGAGCATCGGATTTATTTTCTACGGAATCGGAATGGTTTTAATCAATACTTTCAATGGAGCAGGAGATACTTGGACACCAACAGGAATTAACTTTTTCGGATTTTGGTTGTTTCAAATTCCGCTTGCTTATATATTAGCAAAGCATTTTAATATGGGACCAACAGGAGTTTTTATTGCTATTCCTGTTGCTGAAACCGCAATCACTTTAGCGGGAATATTTTTCTATAAAAGAGGAAAGTGGAAACGAGTTCAAGTATAGTTTAAAAAATGCGTTCAAATTTGAAGGCCTTTTATTTTGTAAGAAAATTATATTAAATTTGAAATTTATATTTTGATTGAATTTAATATTTTTTATGATTAAAATTAATTTAGAGAATACTTTTGAGGCGACTTCTGTAAGTCACAATTTTGACCAATATATTTTTGAATCTGTTTTAAAAGATGATACAATAATTAAGCTGAAGGTTAAGTTTACAAACATTGCAGAATCTTTACTGCCAAATGTTTATAATTTAGCTTTTGGACCATTTGATATAAGTGGAAGAATAAATGACTCTATAAATCTTAAACATAAGGATAGTAATAAAGTGTTTTCGACAATCATTTTGTTTTCAATAACTTTTTTAAAAAATAATCCTCATGCTTCAATTGGTATCGATGGCTCAGATGATTTACGGGCAAATTTATATCATCGAATGTTCAGATATAATTATAAAAACTTGAAAGATTTTCTAGTGATTATTGGTGTAGATTGGTATGTGAGATTACTTCGAAACGGAACAATAGAGTTAGATAGTAATGGATTGGCTTTTTTTAAACCAAAACCAGAACCTTTTGATTTTAAAAGGAAAACAGATGATCTTTATAGATACTATATGTTTAATTTAAATCAATAATGCTTAAATTTGTTTTATGAAAGATTCTATTCAAAATAAAATTAATAAAATTCAAGAAATTGCTTCTGCTTCGAAGAATAATATAGCAGATAGTAGAGATGCTACGATATCAAATAATAGTGATAACTTGACCAAATCAATTCGAAATGCTAAAGAGGCAGAATTATTTTTTTCTGAACTAAAGTCAGCTATTGATCTTGCTAAAAGAAGTGCTTTAGAATAAATTATTGGTAAAAAACATATAAAAAAGACCTTCAGTATTGAAGGTCTTTTCAGTTTTTAGATCTTTGTCAAAGTTCAAAACTTTAACAAAGATTCTTTTTTATTTTTAAACAAACTCGTATCCTGCGTAAACTTCTTCGATTTCTTTCATGATAGCGAATAAATCTTCAGGAGCATCAGTCGTAACTAATTTTTGTTTGAACTCTTTAAACGAATGGATTCCTTTAAAATAATTGGTATAATGACGTCGCATTTCAACAATTCCCAAACGCTCGCCTTTCCATTCCATAGACCACATTAAATGATTTCTAGCCGCTTCAACACGATCAATAACCGTTGGAGCAGGTAAGTGTTCGCCTGTCTTGAAATAGTGTTTGATTTCGTTAAAAATCCACGGATAACCAATTGCAAGCACGGCCAATCATGATACCGTCAATTCCGTATTCGTTTTTATATTTTAATGCTTTTTCCGGACTGTCAATATCGCCATTTCCGAAAATAGGCATTGTAATTCTTGGGTTGTTTTTCACGCGTGCAATATGTGACCAGTCAGAATGACCTTTGTACATTTGCGCACGAGTTCTAGCGTGAATAGTTAAAGCTTGAACACCAATATCTTGAAGTCTTTCTGCAACTTCATCAATATTAATTGAGCTATCATCCCATCCTAAACGTGTTTTTACTGTAACAGGCAAATCAGTTCCTTTGATAACCGCTTTCGTTAAACGAACCATTAAATCAACATCTTTTAAAACTCCTGCACCTGCACCACGACAAACTACTTTTTTTACTGGACATCCAAAATTGATATCTACTAAATCTGGTTTTACAGTAGAAACAATTTTAGATGACATTTCCATCGCTTCTTCATCACCACCAAAAATCTGAATTCCAACCGGACGTTCGTAATCAAAAATATCCAGCTTCATGCGGCTTTTTATAGCGTCACGAATTAATCCTTCCGATGAAATAAATTCAGAATACATCATGTCAGCTCCATGCGTTTTGCATAATCTGCGAAACGGCGGATCACTAACATCTTCCATCGGTGCGAGTAATAAAGGAAATTCGGGTAATTCTATGTTGCCAATCTTGACCATCTTCGTAATTTTTTGCAAAATTACAACATTTAGTTCAATTTGTACCAAATTGAGGTTCAAAGGTTCAAAGTGACAAAGTTGCAAAGGTTTTATATTCAGATGTTAAACCTTTGTAAATCTGAGCCTTTGTAACTTTGTACCTTTAACGGTAATCAAAAAAACGAATTGGTTTTCGGCTCATTGGATTAAAAACCAACGGATTCAAAACTTCTTTTGAAGCAAATTCTATTTTTGGAGTCACTCTCAATTTTGCTCTAAAGTGATCTTTTATTTCTTGCAAAAATTCTGGAGTTTGGTTTTTCACAGCAATTTTAATCAAGATTTCATCTGTTCCCAAATCGTTGGTAGAGATTTCGATAAGGTGATTTTCGATATTATCAAAACTGCTCAAAACATCGTTCATCGCTGGCGGATAAAGCGTTGTCCCTTTATATTTAATCATTTGTTTTTTGCGTCCAACAACTGGACCAACACGTAAAGTATTTCTTCCGCAAGCACAAGGCTCATCATGAAACTGAACCATGTCGCCCGTTTTAAAACGTAATAAAGGCATAGCTTCAATTCCTAAAGTAGTAAAAGTCAATTCGCCTGTTTCTCCATTCTTTACAGGCTGATTATTTTCGTCTAAAACTTCTACAATGATCAATTCTGGATGATGGTGTCCGCCTTTTCCGTGTTCACATTCTGTAAAAGCAGTGCTCATTTCGGTAGAAGCATAAGTCGAAAACAACTTAATATTCCATTTATCAGTGATTTTTTTGGATAAAATATTCATTGAAAAATCCTGTTCTCTCAAAGATTCACCAATACAGATGGCGCCTTTTATACTCGAATTATTATAGTCAATTCCGTGTATTTCAGCATATTCAATTAATTTCAAAAGGAAAGAAGGAACCGTAATCAAATAACTCGGATTGTATTTTAAAATAGAATCCCACTGCATTTCTGGAATTCCTGCACCAACTCGAATTACGCCCACTTTCAATTTTCTAAGACCTAAAAAATAAGCCAAACCAGCCATAAATTTTCGGTCAATTGTCGTCATCAATTGAACAACATCTCCTTCTGCAATTCCGGCGCAGGCAAATGAAATTGCTTCATTATAAGCCAAACGATCTAAGTCAGAATCGGTTAAACCAAAAGTAACGGGATCTCCTAAAGTTCCTGAGGTCGAAGCGTAATCTATAATTTTATGCTTGCGGAACGCACAAAAAATCATCATTATATTGTTGTAAATCCTCTTTAGTAGTAACAGGTAAATGCTGTAAATCTTCCAGTGTTTTAACTTTGGAAATATCAATATTTTGTCCTGCAAAAAGTCTTTTGTAAAAAGGGGAATTTTCGCTGATGTATGCTAAAAGTTCGGCTAATTTTTTTTCTTGAAAAATTTTAATTTCTTCTAAAGAATCTTTTTCTATTGCTGGAATCATTGTAATTTTCTTTTGACTTTTTTTAAATATTTTTCAATTTTTTCTTTATCAGGAACTGTAGTGATCTCGTGACTCAAAGCTTTTTCAAAATTCAGCTTTGCTTGTAGAAATTCCTTTTTTTGGTAAAAGTACAATCCTGTCTTATAATATACAACCCAATAATTAGGGTTTAACGCTTGATAATTCTGAAGAAACTCTAGAGATACAGTTTCTTTTTTTCTAAAATAGAATCTATTTTATGATCTTCAATTTTGAACTTTTTAAAATTCTGAAAAGCAACTGTTTCCAAGAAAGGATCTTTTGCTATATTCAGATTTTCTTTCTGAAACGATTTTGTTTCATTTCTATTTTCGCTAAAAATTGAAGTCAAATCATAACAAACAAATTCGCCCAATTGAAACGGATTTGCCGAAACCCAGACTAATTTTTCTTTTGGTTTAAAGATAATTCCGTGATGCGCCAACAATTGATTGAGTGCTTTTTCATTTCCATATCCTAAAGAAATATTTTTTAAGCCTTCTTTATCTCGAAGAATTTCTGATGCAATCTCAGGATTTACTTTTGGGTTTTCAGACAGTAATTCCTGCATTCTTTCGTAACGATATTCAGAATGACTGTTGGCAATTTGTTCCAGATTTCGTTTATCTTCTTTGAAAGCTTCTCCTTGAAAATGATTGGAACAAATTAGTTGATCGCTGTTTGGAACATCATAAACATCCATTTTATCTGGAGAAACTTCAATTAAAATAGCTTTGTTATCATTGGCGCTTCCAACCATAATTGATTCAGAAACAAAGACTTTTCTTTTTTTTGCAATAACAATAGCTTCATCTAGATTTTTGGCATGCTGTAAAATTTCGCGAGTTAAAATAGAAATCGGAGTTTTAGCGCTAAGTGGAATTTTAGATTTTGATGCATTTATCGTTACAGTCAATCCTTCGTAATTCATTCCAGAAACAGCGCCGATCATTCCTGGCCAAGTTACCATCATAAACGGATATCCTTCTTTTGGTTTAATGAAGGTCGCAATTTTATTTTCCGCAAAAGCGTCATTGACATAAAAATCAAAATTACGGGCCAGAATTAAATTTCCATCTTCCGATTTTTCGTTCCAAGCCGCAAAAGAAGAACAGCCCACTAAAGCCAAATCCTGTAAAGCGTGTCCAATATCATGTGCAGCATGTAAGTACAAACCGCGCTGATATTGCGGTGCGATATTATCAAAGTCGTTCGAAGTATATTGAGAAACACCGTAAATCTCCGTTTGATATTCGTCAGGAACATTCAGATACAATTTTCGATTGTACCATTTTAAAAACTGACGAAGCATTTTCTGCTGGAATTTTGACGGAATTAAATCGGTTATTTTGGAGAAAAAAATGCGTTGCTGTTTGTGTAAAAGTGAATCTGTCAGAGCACCAGTCGAAAGTCCGATTTCGAGCGGATCGCCTTCTACATATAATTCCCAAAGACCTTGTTTGTTTTTTAAAAGGGAGTTTTTTCCAGAAATAAAAATACTATCAGATAATTTGGTGACAGTTGGTTTTGTATTATTTAAACCAGTAAGATCTGGCGTGTGCTTTTTTGATTTTGAAGTACCACAGGAAACCATCAAACTTAAAAAACCGATAAGGAAGAAATAAAAAATTCGGCTTTTCATAATGAGACTATTCAGATGCTTTTTTAATTTTTTCGAGCAGATATTCTTTTCCTACAATTTCTGAGCAGGTTATAACCGCTCCGACCGTAACTCCTAAGACACCGTGCATGTTGATACTTTGGCCTGTAAGATAAAGATTTTCTACCTTAGTTTTAGTCGGAATTAAAGTTTTCATCGGATTATTAGAATCTTTAACATATCCGTACATATTTCCGCCGTCTCCGCCAATATAATCACGATAAGAAAGTGGAGTAGAAGTATGCACTGATTTGATGCAATCTTTTATGCCAGGAAACTTTTTCTCTATTTCTTCTAAAAATTGGGTTGCTTTTTTAGCTTTGAAATTCTCATAACTTTCCCCTCGATCATTTTCTTCAAAAGTAGTATTGAAAGTGTTTTCCCAAGCTTTGACATCATCATATTTCATATAAGTCAAAAACGTCATTCCGTCTGCCCATTCTTCATCTTTTTTCGACGGATTCATAGAAGCCATAAATGTTTTTGGCCATGAATTTTCATCATATTCATAAGCAGTCCAAACATCATTTGTACTTTTAAAATGATAATAATTGTGATTGATGTATTTAAAAGTTTTAGGTTTAAAAACGATATACAAACTGAAAGCAGATAGTACGTTTTCTAGATTTTGAATTCTATTGAAAAACGGTTTTCTAAAGTTTTCCTGACCCGCCATTTTCAAAGTCGTTTTCGGTTCAATGTTCGAAATAAAATACGTTCCAGAAACTTCGGTTCCGTCTTTCATTTGTACCGAATTTACCTTTTGATTTTCGACTTCAATTTTGGTGACTTCTTTATGTTTGAAAAACTCTCCACCATATTTTTTAAGCTGTTTCAGCAATTGTTTGGTAATTTGACTTCCGCCATTTACACAACGCCAAGAACTTTCGATGTACGAATTGACAACAAGCGCATGAACGTAAAATGGCGATTTATCTGGAATTCCGGCGTAGAGAAAATTGGATCCCGCCAGAACAGCTTTTAGTTTTTCATTTCCAGTAAAAGAATCGATAGTTTCTTTCGCGTTAAGCGCTAAAATTTCATCATTATATTTTCCTTGCGATTCTAGATTGTAAAGCGGAAATGTTTTGCAGACTGCTTTTATTTTCTGGCAGTATTGTTCGAGATTTTCTTTTTCTTCAGGAAAGTATTTTGTCAGTTGCTGAATGAAATTTTCAAAACCCTGTGCATGCGGATATTCGGTTTGGTCATCATCAAAAGAAATAATATCAAAACCATTTTCGTCTAATTTTTTTAGATTCAAATGATCCATTATTCCAATATATTTGAAATACTGATGAAGATTTTGGCCTTCGCCTAAACCTCCGATATAATGAATTCCCGTATCAAAAATAGTTTTATCTCTAACGAAAGTCTGAAGATTTCCGCCATATTGATTGTTTTTTTCGAGTATACAAACGCTGTAGCCTTCTTTTGCCAGAATAACAGCAGAAACCAATCCGCCTAAACCGCTGCCAATGATAACTACATCGTATTGTTTTTTCATCCTTTTTTCTTTAAAACTAGTAAAGCATTTTCTTCAGAAACAATTTCAAAATTCTCAAACTGACTTTTTAAACGAGAACAATTGACTAAAATTATAAAAGAAACGTTTAGAATTCGTTTTTCGATTTCATCGCGATAGCTTTCGTCAGAAATTAAAAGTATATCGTAATGATTTTCAAATGCCGATTCTAATTTGTCGAGATATGTTATTTTTCTCTTTTTAACTAAATAATTCGTTTTGGCTACCAACAATTTTTTCTTCATCATTTATAAAAGAAAATATTTTTCGTTGCGGTTCGTGCAAAGCCAATAAAACATCCAATTGCCCGTAATCACTTCCTAAATGAAGGATTTTTGCTTTTGGCTGAACGTGTTTATTTAAGCTGTAATACGTTTCGAGATTATGTTTCAAATCCTTTTTTACGCTTTGTCCAATTTCAATTTCTTTGTAATCATAACTGTTGATTAACATTGTTTTGAAATAATCTGGACCTTCAAGTTCTTGTCTAATTTTGCGATATTCTGCTTTAAAAAACGAACTAATTTGTTTGGTTCTTTCGGCATAATTATTTCCAAACGAAAGATCATCTGGAGCAATTCGTTCTAAAATTGTAACTGTCAATTTTCCGTGGTGAATCACAAAATCACCTTTTGGAATTAGTTCTGAAGCACCATGAATAACAACCGGAATAATATCCAGTTTAAATTCTTCGGCAAGGAAAAAAGCACCTTTGTGGAATCGCTTAATGATATTGCTTTCGGAACGAGTTCCTTCTGGAAAAACCATTAACGAATAGCCTTGTTCTATTTTTTTCTTAAATGTTCAACGCCGCCTTCAAGACCTTCAGAAACGGGATAAAAACCTGCTTTTCTAACAACACCGCCAAAAATAGGAGAATTGTACACCCAATCGCTTACCAAGAAAATGATTTTTGGGCTTAACATTCCGATTGAAAGAATATCTAGAAATGAAGAGTGATTAGCAATAATTACGGCCGGTTTCTCAAAAGTTTCATTGAAATTATTAATGACTTTTTTGCGAATAAAAGGATTTGAATACAATACCGATTTCATGAATTTTGAAATCACATATCGGAAAGCTTTCATTTTTGATTTTTTGCTGAAAGGCAAAATCGGCATAATAGTAAAACTGAAAATCGACATTACAATGCCGCCTAAACCATAATAAGCAAACGAAATTATACCGTGAACAAAAGTTCGCAATTGAAAAGGAGGATTTCCTTTTTTGGGACGATTTGATAAAAACAGTTTGAACAAAATCGGATAGAAAATGAAAGTAATAATCAGCGCCGCAAAAACCCCTATTAATGAAACCAGAGAAATGGAAGTAAGCGCAGGATGTTTGGCAAAAATCATTGCGCCGATTCCTAAGATTGTCGTGATAACTGCCAGAATAATTGAGGTTCTGTAAATGGCAATTTCGTTAACGCCATTGGTATATTCTTTTTGTAATGCACTAGTCATGAAGATACTGAAATCGACTCCGTGACCAAAAATCAAGGTGCAGACAATCATACTGAAAATATTCATTTGAATGCCAAAAATGCCCATAATTCCTGCGGTCACAATTCCTGTTAATGCAATTGGAATACAGCTTATGATTACTAATTCGATTCTTCGGAAAAAGAAAAACAGAATTAAAATTACGGCAACAAATGAATAATTGACAAGCGAATTAAAATCGGTTTTTAAAGTGCTGAAAAACGTTTCGTTCATCTGCTGGCGATCAATTGCAATTACGTTTTCTTTTGCCGAAGCCGATTTTACAAAAATATCTCGTTGTTCTGGCGATACTTTTACTAAGGTTGAAATAGTATAAAAACCATTTTTTTCGGTTATAAATTCTTGTAACTGGAGTGCTTTAATTTTTAGAAATTCAGTCGCAGAAACAGGTTTGAAATCAAAATCTAAATGATCAAAAAACAGATTGTATGTTGTGGGTTTAAAACCAAGTTTAGAACCTTCGGCAATTAATTCTGATTTTATGAATTCTTTTTTCTGTGAAGTCCAGAACGAATTCCATTTTTTAATTTTTTCAATTTGTTCTTTTTGCGAAAGTACAATGCCGCCAACTGAACTGAAATTTAAAATTTTATCCTGTTTTTTTGCTGCAGATAAATCATCAAAAAGTTTGCTATTATGCTCTAAAGCTTCTTCCATGGTTTTTCCATAAGAAGCGACATAGATGGTTTTAGAAGTTAAGCTCGTGCTTTCTTCCAACTGTTTTTCGGCGACTTTGATTTCTTTCGGAATAAAATTCAGCTGAGATAAATCGTTATTAAAACCAACATCATTATAAGTAAAACAGCAGATAATGGTAATAATAACGCAAAGTCCGATTAAGATTTTATTGTTGTGAAAAGAAAAATGAGCCATTTTATCGATCACATTCTTTTTATGTTCTGCCGGATTTTCTTTTGGTTTGTACAAATGCGGAACAATCAAAAGCGAGAAAACTCCCGTTGCCATAACGATAACAGCGACAAAAATTCCGAGATCGTTTAAGGCATCCGATTTTACAAAAAGCAGACATAAAAAAGCAACTGCGGTTGTAGAACTGCTCATGATGACCGGCATCGTAATATCTTTATACAACGTTTTTACATCGCTATTATGTTTGTAATGCGTGAGAATGTGAATAGAATAATCAATCGTAATTCCCAATAAAATAGAACCAATTCCTAATGAAATTGCTGAGATTTGTTCTCTCACAAAATATAAAAAGGCAACCGCAAACAAACCGCCAAAAACCGTTGGCAGAAAAATAATCAACGGAATTAAGACTTTTCTATAAAATAAAATCAGAATGAGCATTAAAGTAAACATCGCAATGGATGTCGTTAAAATAATATCTCCTTTAATCTGATTGGCATTGGCAACTGCAATTAAAGCAGAACCAAAATAACTGATAGACGTTTTTCCTTTAAATTGTGTATTTAGATTTTCCTGAATCGATTTCAGTTTTTCTGCAAAAATGGTATTCTTTTCTGTTTCGCTCGACGGAATATTGGATGTGATAAAAAGCAGTAATTTCTTTTTATCTTTCGTCATTACAAAACCGTTTTCGAGCGTAAAATCGTCGCCAATATTTAATTGCTGTAATTTTTTTAGAGCAATAAAAGAAATCCCAAATGGATCTTGCAAAATAAAATCTTTGGTTATAAATCCAGACGGAGAAATAATCGATTTGTAATTTCCTTGAACGGTTGCTCGCAATACTGTCTTTTTGAAGTTTCTTTTCGATAGCCGAATAATCTTTATCATCTAGAAAAAGCGGCAGATTATTGTAAACAAAATCGATAGTTTCCTGAATGTTTTCTTCATCAATTTTTCCTTGAATTCGGTTATGTAAGGTTTGCAAGATTTAGAAACGCTATCTGAAAAAACAGTTGCCATTTCTTTCAAATCCTCGGCAGTACCATTTTTATCCAAGCTAAAAATTACGGTGGTTTTATCGGCAAAGTTTAATTGTTTTAAGACTTTGGCGGTAACATCGGTTTTGTCGTTGGTTGGAATAAGTTTGGTAATATCTTCTTCAAACTTCAATCTTGAAGCGAAAAATCCAAAAACTAGAAGCATCAGAACAGCCAAAAAAACCGAAAGAGATTTTCTTCGGTTTACAAATAAATGAATGGCGTAGAAGTATTGATGCATGATTTATGTTTAAAATTTTTTCGCCACGAATTTCACGAATTTTCACGAATTCTTATTTGAAAAAGGGCATAAATTTGTTTTATTTTTTGCCACAGATTAAAAGGATTAGAAAGATTCTAATCAGTGTCGGTTTGTCCCAAATTTCACAAATTAATTCGCGGAAATTTGTGAAATTCGTGGCGAAAAAAAATCATTTTAATCCTTTTAATCTGTGGCAAACATAATTTAATTTTCGATTTGTTTTTTAGAACTAAAAGCCGTTAAAAGCAAATAACTTATAAGACCAACTGATAGCGCTGAAACGGTTGCTAAAATAAGACTTCCTACGATATATTGCGTAGCATTTTTTTGAATATCATCGAGAGTAATTGAACTGTCCAAAACCAGTGGCGCATCGCTAGAAACGAAAATACTTCCAACCTGAAGTGAAGCATAAATAATAAATGGAATAAAAGGCGGAAAACTTACGTTTGAAGTAAGATAAGCAATGACTTTGTTAAGTCGGAACAAGGCAAAGAAAGGTAAAAAGTAATATAGTCTGAAATCCCCAAAAAGGAGAAAGTCCGATAAAAATACCTAGAGCGATTGCGGCCGATTTTTTAAAATTAGAATCGTTGCTTTCTAAAATATCTTCTAAAAAGAATTTTTTAAAACCTTTTTTTTTGCTCTTCTAAAAAAATCTCTTGGCTTTATATACAGCAAAGCATTGGTCACCAAAACCGTATTTAAAATACTGATTCGGGTAAAATCTTGAAACGGACGAAAATGTGAAACTCTTTCAGCAGGATCATACAAAACTTGAATCGGAATATTTTTTACCACAATTCCTTTCCAAGCAGCACGCACGATAACTTCGATTTCAAATTCGAACTTATTGGTATAAAAACGTTTTGGAAGCAAACGAAGCGGATACAATCTAAAACCAGATTGTGTGTCGTCTAGCTTAATTCCAGTTTCAAACTTGAACCAGAAATTAGAAAACTTGTTTCCAAAACTGCTTTTCTTCGGAACATTTTCCTGAGTCATATTTCGGCTTCCAATCAAAAGAGCGTTAGGCTCATCTTGAATTGCTTCCAAAAAAACAGGAATATCTACAGCAAAATGCTGACCGTCAGAATCGATTGTAATGGCGTATTCAAAATCCAATTCCAATGCTTTTCTAAATCCGTTTCTCAGCGCTCGTCCTTTTCCTAAGTTTTTAGGATGTTGAATTTGAGTCAGTTGCGAATATGATTTTAGAATTTCGCTGGTAGAATCGGTTGAACCGTCATTAACAACAATGATATTTGTGGTGAAATCTAAAATAGAATCCAGTACTTTTTTCAGTGTTTTTTGGTTATTGTAAGTGGGTACAATAACGCAAAAGTTAGTTGAACTGAGTAATTCTTGCTGTGATTTCATGGGGAGTTTTTTGAGCTTACTTTACAAATTGTTTCTCTTTTTCGGAGAAACTCTTAGATTGTAAAACAAAGTCTTTTAGATAATCTTTCAAAGCTGCGCCTTGCGAAGCATAATACGTCGTTATGAATTTTTTATCTTCTTTAATATTTTTCTTGTAGCCAGTAATACCTGGAACATCTTCCTGAACACTCAATCGGATCATTCGCATTTCAATATTACTTGGATCACTTTTTATTGTAGCTTCAAGTAATTTTGCGCCTTCTTTAAAACGATCCATTTTCTGGCTTAATTTTTTTTCAAATTTAGAATCCAATAAAATAGAAGCCGCTTTATAAGCCACCAAAATTTTATCATCATTGCTTGAAACACCTGCAAGTTTGGCTACAAACTCTTTGGCATTGCTTTCTGATTTTGCTACATCAGAATACATTTTTCGGATTGAAGCCAAATCTGGCGTTCCAGCAAAATTCACCCATAAAAGTAATGTCAGTAACAGTTTCATAATTATATTTTTTTGTACACCGTGCTCAATTTAAGAGCAGTTGTGTCGTTAAAGTAAGTCGTGTTTTTCACTTTTACTAAATCGTCTTCCGTTGTGGTAGCATCCAATTCCAAGCGTAATTCTGGAGTAACCTCCGGATTAATCAGCGCCATGAATTTTACATTTGCCAAAGACTGAATCATCAGCGAACTTTTGGTAATCGATTCTGTAAGTTCTTTGATAATCTGAATCATGCAAACACCAGGCATAATAGGATTTCCAGGAAAATGCCCTTTAAAAACCTCATGTTTCTCATTGACTAAAATTGTAATAATATATTTCGAATCAGATACTTTTTCTTCTGATAGTATTTTATAAAAATCTTGTAAAATCATATTTTTTATTTTCCAAATGAATAGGAAACCCCCAACTGAAAATTAATATTCGTGTTATAATCTCCAAATAAATAATAATTATTGGAGTCATTTTGATAATAATCGTCGCTTAAAATATCAAGCGACCCTTTTTTGAATCGCGCTTCAAATGTTAAACCAGAAGGCAGGGCATAGGCAACTCCTAAAACCAAACCAAGATCATTTTGTGCTTTTCTAACCGCAAGATTATCATTCAATAAAATATCTAATGTTGGTCCTGCTTGAAATTGAATTCCTACTGGTAAAGTAAATTTATTCATAACAGAAAGTGACAAATAATTGATATCAAGATCTAAATGTTCTACTTTATTGGTCTGTGTATTTTCATCAAAATAATTTCGAGCTACATTATTAGAACCTTGTCTGCTGTAATTAATCTCTGGTTGAAGGGCGTAAACTTTGGTTATTTTAATTTCTGTAAAACCTCCAGCATAAAAATCAGTTTTATAATCGGCATGCATTTCAGAAATAGTTGAAAAACTAAATCCAGCTCTTAAACCTGGTTTAACGGTTACTTGTGCTTGTATATTTAAAACCAAGAAAAAAACAGCAATAAAGAAGAATATTCTTTTAGTCATTTTTATTTTGTTTTAAATGTATAACTAATTCCGATTTGGAAAACTTGATTTAAGATTACATCATTATAGTAATATCCATTATTGTCATAATCATATCCGTTATAACCATAAATATCAATTAATCCTTGTTTAAGTCGAGCTTCAAAAGTTAAACCATTTGGCAAAGTATAACCAACACCTCCAACAAATGAAAGATCAAAATCTTCTGGGTTAGTATTTACATAATTATCACTAACTTTTAAATCTAAAGAAGGGCCTGCCAATAGATGAAAACCTCCACCTCCAAAGTTAAATTTTGCAACCGCTCCCAGTGTTATATAATTCAACTCATACTTTTCAGAATAATAACGGCCGTTTTCAAAATATCTTCCTTCATCACCTTGTCTAGAATAATTTATCTCTGGTTGAACCGAGAAAAATTTATTGAATTTAATATTTACCAATCCACCAACATAGAAATCTGTTTTAGAACTATTGTCATCAATATTCGTTAATGTTGATACATTCAAACCACCTCTTAGTCCTGGACTAACTTTTACTTGCGCTTCTGTTTGCATTCCGATTAATAAAACAAATGCAATTAAAACAAATTTTCTCATTTTGGGTTTGGTTTAAGTTTAGGATTAGTTTAAGTTTTTATTCTGATTTGAAATAATTCAGTTCAATTTTCAATTTAATATTCTGATGAATTATCTGAATCTTTTCGGCAAAAATATTGTTTTCTGAACTGAAAAGCAGTGTAAATTTTTCTTTTGTTTGAGAAGCATGAACGATCTTTTCTAATTTCTGATCTTTTTGGGAGATGAAAATATAATTGTCACGCTTGCCATCTGCCGATTTATATATGTCTGCCGATTCATTTTCGAATTGCTCTTGAATCGAATATTCTTTCTTTAAAAGCAATCGAAAATCTTCTTTTAAAGTATTAATCAAGATTTTTCGATTTAATTCTGATACAATAGAATTGACTTTAAAATCGGTTTCTGAGATTTCAAAATCCATTAATTTATTTCCGAATTCGGTTGTAAAAACTATTCGATGCGTAGTGTCGTTTATTTTCTTGGCAATGAAAATTCCAGACAGTTCATTCCCGTAAACACTGATGTTGGTTTTATAAACATAATCGGTTTTTGAGTCTGAAAAATACGGAACGGTATAAGACGTTTTGTCTAATTTTTTAGGCGTATAATTTTTTGTGACCGAGCCACAAGAAATTAAAACAATTGCCAGAAAGCAATTAATTACTAAAAACTGAATCGTCGATTTTTGCATTGATCACTTTATTTTTAAGTACAATTCGGGTATAATCTTCAGATGATTCTAGCAGTTTTACCTGAACAACTGTTGCCTCTTCTTTGTCAAAAGTCAGTTCGATTTGTTTAATGTATTTTTTAAGCGTCGCATCTTTCGGAACAAATTTTGCCAGATTCTGACCTTTCAATTTAAAATACGAAATCGTAAATTCTTTATCATCAAACATATTTCCGCTCACACTTCCCACGATCAATTTATTAATTCGCGCAAAGATTTTACTGTTTCCAATATCAACGGCACTTTTCTTTCCTTCATCGTTAATTAGGATTTTTCCGTTTTTGAAAGTGATGCTATAGTTATATGGTTTTTTATATTGCCATTGAAGCAAAGCTGGTTCTTTAAAAACCATTTTTCCTGAAGTTTCAATGTCTTTTGATAAAAAATCTAAATGTTTATACTGAACAAAATCAGTCGTCAACGTTTTGATTTTTTTGGCCACCACATTTACGTCTTGTTTAAAAGAAGCAATTTCGGCATCGGTCATTTTTTGTTCCTGTGCGAACAAATTGCCTGAAATAAATAGAATGAGTAGTGCTATTTTAGTTTTCATATTTGTTACAAATTTTAACAGATATTTGGTTTTAAAATCTACTTGACTTAAGTAGTAATTATTAAAAAGAGTGCAACCTTAAAATTGTACCACAATAATCACCTAATTTTTCTTTTAGATCTAAGAAATAATAATAACTGCCTGCTAAATCAATTAAATCATTTTCTCTATCTAATAAATCACTAAGTTCATCTGGATAAGAAACGGAAGGTAAATGCATAGTATTTCTTCTAAATTCTAATAAAGGAGGTAATGAATTTATCGTTTCCAAATTATATTCATAGGTAGTCATAAATTTTTTTAAGGCTAATTCATGATAATGTTTTCCATAATTGAAGTTTATTTTATCAATTTCTTTTTGAATTTCTGATTCATTTTCATCTTCATAATAATATTTATTTAGAAAAAGATATAGTTCCCTGGTAAAGCAGATCGCATATTTTAGAAAATCATTAAATTCTTCTGATTTGCATATAAATTCTAAATCTCTTGTTTGGCATTCGTAATCGTCTAAAACACTATGAAATTTTCTGACTGGTGTTTTAGAAGGTATTTCAAAAAATAATTCCATTCCGTAATTACTCAATTCATTATGAAACTTTTCTTCCTGGTCAGTATAATTTAAATTAGAATCTAGAGATTCAATCCTTCTGTAAAGCCAATAAAAGATACTCATAAATTCATCCCTTGATAATGATTCAATATTGACTTCAATTTTTTTTAATATATAATCAAAAATCAATGATTTGTCTGAATGTTTATTAATGTATTCTCGATAGGAAAATTCATCTTCCGTATTCAGAAAATGAATTAATTTAGTTTTAGCAACATCAGTATTTAATTTTAAAAAATATAATTCTTCAGCCATTTTTATATAACTATTATTAATCTAATAAAATAGGTTTATCTGCGTCCAACTTCATAAGCTTTAAGATCCAAAAGTTCTTCAATCGAAACCACTTCATAATTATTTTGCTGTAAAAATTGCAAAAACTGTTCCAGTACCAAAACAGAATGTTCTGCTGTATCATGCAAAAGTACAATTCCGCCGGGAGAAATATGCTTAATGAGTCGATTGAAAATTAATTCCTGATTTTGGGTTCCTCCGTCAAGCGAACGAATATTCCAGCCAATGGTTTTATGTCCGGTCACTTTTAAAGCTCTTCTTATCGAAGGAGTTGTAACTCCATAAGGCGGACGAAAAAAGTTGATTTTTTTTGAAGTGAATTTTTCCAGAAGAGCGTCTGTTTTCTGAAGTTCTTCGGTTATTTTTTTCGCATTATAAAAATCAAAAAATTTAGAATGTGAGTAGGAATGATTTCCAACGAAGTGCCCTTCATCAATCACTTTTTGGAGAATTTCAGGATGCGTTTCGATATTTTTTCCAATGCAGAAAAAGGTCGCTTTGGCATTGTATTTTTTAAGAAGCTCTAAAACTTCCAACGTATAAATACTCGGACCATCATCAAAAGTAAGCGCGATTTTTTTTTCTGTTTCTAACGGATTACTGCAAAATGCTTTTACATGATAATTGGAAGAAATGCGTGCAGAACCAAAAGCATTTATTCCGATCCAAATAAGAATTACAACAACAAACCACAGAAAATGAATTGCATTATAAAGATTCAGAAGAAACAATAAAAGCAATAAAAAGATAAAAAACAGCGATATGTTTTTGTGCGTTATCATTTTGACAGCAGCGTAAAACTATGGTTTTTTCCGTTTAATTGGTTGTATAATAAAATCGTTTTGTAATCTGATTTTTCGATAGCATTTACTTTTACGATTTCAGGAATTTCCTGAGTTTTCAAAATTTTAGCGACCATCCAAAAAGCAAAAGCCGAAGCTGTATCGTATTCACCGCTCAAATGTTTGTAATATAAAACAAGAGTTTGAGCAAATGCATTTTCGGCAAGATTTCTATAATAATTCTCAAAATCGACATTTCCGTCAAAACCTAAAATAAGAGCATCAACATCTGAAATTTCTAAGTTATTTGATTTTAAGAATGAAACAATTGTCGCTTCAACTTCATTTTCTTCCAGAGTATTTACAATAGCAATATCTAGAAGTTCGGCATAAGAGTTTTCTTTTCTTTCGTTTTCTAAAACAAAAAAATTGGCACCTTCACCATATACAGCACCGCTCGTTGTAGAATTTAAAACATCGTACGGAGCAGAATTATCTGCTTTAATGCGACCGTTTAGTTTAAAAAGCGAAGTAGTATAATCTCCATTTTCGTCAACACCGCCCACTAAAATCGAATTAGCTTCAGCTTCTTCAATTTGCATTTTAGCATCAATAAGAGCCGATTCAAAAGAAACAGCGCCATTAACATACGTAAAATTATAACCTTTACATTGCTCGCAAAAGTGCAATCTGCGCTCCAACGGTATTGTGTGTAGACTGAATGAAAGAAGTAGGAGTTAAAAACTCTTCGTTATTATCTAAAATGCTTTTTAGGAATTTTTCAGAATCTTCAATACAGCCTAAACCAGTTCCCGTGATAATGGCATCGACTTTTTCAATATTGGCATCTTTCATTGCCAAAGCCGAAGCCACGATTCCGTTTTTTACACCTTTTGCCATGCGTCGGCTGGCAGCAGGAGAAATATATTCTTTGTATACTGGCGGAACAATTGCCAGTACATTTTCTTCATGATTTACAACAGCTTCTTCCAAAAAAACAGTATCAAATGTTTTTTGAGTCGAAATACAGCCTACTCCATTTATATATGTCTTCGTCATTAGCTTTTTGAAAATATAAGAGTTGAACAGTTTCCTCCAAAACCAAAAGAGTTGGATAAAACATGCTCGATAGTTTTATTCTTTAAAGTTGTCTGCGGTTTCAAATCAAATTCTTCCATCGGAACTTCAAAATTCAAATTTGGGTAAACCACATTATTCTGAATTGCCAAAACACTGTAAACGGCTTCAATTGCGGCTGCAGCCGCTAATGTATGTCCTGTAAAAGGTTTTGTAGAACTGAAATCTGGAACTTTTTCGTTTTCATAAATTCGAAGTAAAGCTCTTCCCTCAGACAAATCGTTGTTTGGAGTTGCAGTTCCATGCACGTTGATGTAATCAATTTCAGAAGGTTTTAAACCTGAAACTTCAAACGCTTTTTTCATGGCCAAATAAGCGCCGTCTCCATTTTCTGAAGAAGCAGTTTGATGAAAAGCATCGTTGGCATTTCCGTAACCTGAAACTCTTGCCAATACTTTTTTGTTTTGTTTTGCTACAATTTCATCCGATTCTAAAACTAAAAAAGCGGCAGCTTCTCCGAGATTTAATCCTTTTCTGGTATTGTCAAAAGGCTTGTTGTAATCGTCAGATAAAATCATCAAAGTCTTGAATCCGTTGATGGTGAATTTTGCCAAAGCATCGGCTCCGCCCACAATTACGCGATCTAATTTTCCCGTTTTGATCAATCTTGCACCCAACATAATGGAATTGGCCGCAGACGAACAAGCAGTACTTATAGTTGTAACCATTCCTTTTAAACCTAATTCATCAGCAATTTTTTCGGCAACATCGCCGCCATCGTGACAAGTGATGTATTTGGTCAATTCTGGTTTTTCGAAATAATCGTAATAATGTCTTTCCGTCATGTCCATTCCGCCCACACTTGTAGCCGAAATAAGTCCCGTTCTAAATTCATTTATATTGGTAATGCCAGCATTTTCAACAGCTTGTTTTGTCGCCAAAGTGCCAATCATAGCGGTTCGGGAGAAATTATTATCCTCATTTAATTTCAGTTCATCAACAAGATCTTCGTTGGTTTTTTTGATTTCGCCAACTTTGATAACATCTGCGTGAACAGTCGAAATATTTTGAATACGAGAAACACCGATTTTGTTTTCAATCAAGGAAATGTAGTTTTCCTCAACCGAATTACCAATCGCAGAGATAATTCCCATTCCCGTTATTGCAACACCTCTTGCCATTTTAGATTTTAGATTTATGATTGTAGATTCTTAGAACTTTGTCAAAGTTGACGGATTTTTAAACATTTAAAATTTTAGATTCAGGATGGAATCTAAAATCTAAAGTCTAAAATCTGAAATCTATTTAGTTCTGTTAGCGCTGATATACGCTGCCATAGTTTCGATAGATTGGAAAATAGATTTTCCTTCTTTCGGATCTACTAATTTAATTCCGTAATCTTTATCTAAAATCACGATCAATTCAAGTGCATCAATCGAGTCTAAACCTAAACCATCTCCAAACAAAGGATCGTTATCAGCAATATCTTCTACTGCAATATCTTCAAGGTTTAAAGTTGTTATGATTTTATTTTTTAATTCTTCTTTTAATGCTTCCATGATTATTTATTGTATAATGTATTGATAGTCTCGTTTGTATATTTTGCATTTTCTTCTGTACTAATTGTACATAAAAAAGCTTTATAATTGTCGTTAAAATATTCTACCCAACCGCACAAAACCACATCTGCTTTATTCGTATTCAGAAGAATATTCGAATAATTCGACATAAATTCGGTGTTAAAGGTGTCAAATATAAAGAAAGAATTTTCACTTTTCAGCTGATGACGGATACTTATTTCGCCCAAACAAATATTTGGCGACGTATAAACAAAGACCGCCGGACTCGGATAATAGTTTTCTTTGTCTGAAATAGATTCCTGATATTTTACATCGGTATCCAAACTTGACGATTTATTGGCCAAAACCAAAGCGATATTATTTTCCTGCTCTGTTGAGGTTATCGGACCCAAAAGCAATTCTGATCCTAAAAAAGCCAGTTTGCTCAAAGCATCCATTTTGAAAAACTTTGGATATTGCATTTCAAAATTGCGATAGGCTTGTTTCGAGAAATCAGCAAAATCTGTCGGTTCAATTTTGAATACAGAAGTTCCGTTCAAAACAATTTCGTTGTTTTGGATAGTGATGTAGGATTGTATGTAGGTTTTGTTTGAAATCATTTTCAGATATGGATTTAATTGTTCCAATCAAGATTATTTGTGGTTTGTTATTTCTCCAGATGTGTATTCAAATATTTTTCTGTATCCAAGTTCTTCCACTAATTTATTTGAATATATATTTTCTACATCTGTCATTAGCCAGCATTTTTGGTTTTTTTGTAAAATTTCAGATGTCATCTTACTCAATAAAAATTTCCCAGCTTTTTGATTTCTAAATGGCGTATCAATATAAACAGTTCCAATCATTTCATTTTTGAAGTTTGTGTCCATTCTTGAACAAAAACCAATAATTCTCCCATCTTTTTCTCCAACAATAAATTTTTTGCTCGCAATTAAAAACTGCATTTGAAATTTCATTTCATTAAAATCTTGATTGTTATCTCCTTTATATTCTTCTTCAAAAAAATTACAATTAAATTCCGTAAGTATTTCTAAATCCTTATTTTCTGCATACCGAATTAAAATATTTTCAAGTTCAAAAGGTTTGAAATTTTTTAAATCAGTTTCATAAAAGTATCGGTCTTTGTAAACCGTATATTGAACATTCGGATTAGCATTAAAAATTGAAGTAATAATTTCCTTGTTTCCAGAAAAACATAATTTATTAGGAAGCAATTTAAAATCTAAATCTTTTATTGCTTCTTCTAATATTTCTTGACTATAATTCAGTCCATAAATATTGTAATTGTTATTACTACAAAAACCAATAATCCATGAATGTTCATTTCCTTTTATCCATTTTGCATTAATTTCAAAATTTTCTGAATAAGTTCTTAATACATTTTCAAAAAGGTAAAAATGTTCAAATTTATTGTTCTTTATAAGATCTTTTATTTGATCAATCAGTACATTCATTTTAGAAATTATTAAATTATAACTATCTCACTTTTTCAAAAACAACAGCCGTATTACAACCTCCAAATCCAGAAGCTGTTTTCAGGAAATAATCAATTTTCTTTTCTTCATTTTTCTCAATAACATTAACAACTTCACTAACCCCAATTTCATCAAAACCTTTCGATTCAAAAAGTTTATTTTGATTAGCAGATTCTATTGCAATTACCGTTTCCAATAGTCCCGAAGCGCCAAGTGTATGACCGTAAAATCCTTTTAAACTATTAACAGGAACATTTTGTAAATCTAAACGAGTTAGAGCAATCGCTTCCATTTCGTCGTTGTAAGGCGTTGCAGTTCCGTGAGCTGAGATATAATCTAATTTGTTCGCTTCAATTTGCGCTTCTTTCAAAGCATTCTGAATACTTCTAAACAAACCTTCACCTGTTCTTGAAGGTCCAGAAATATGATTGGCATCGTTTATCGAACTGTCGCCAATTACTTTTATTTTAGCGTTTTTAGCTTCCGCCGAAATTAAAACTGCAGCTGTTGCTTCGCCTAAACTTACTCCAGTTCTGTTTTTAGAATACGGCTTGCAAGGCTGCTCGCTCATCGCTTGGAAAGCATTAAAACCAGACAAAACAAATTCTGAAACTTCGTCGCCAGCCACTACAAAAATGTTGTCGTAAAGTTCAGATTGAATCATTCTTTTGGCAACAGAAACGGCTAAAATTCCAGAAACGCAAGCATTCGAAACTACAATGGGTTGTGTTTGGAATCCGAAGAAATTGGCAACGTTTTTAGCCAAAACATCTAAATGTGCGCTGTTGAAACTTTCTTCAGAATCATTTGCCAAAGCGGTTACATTTCCTTTTGTGGTAGAAAGTATAAAAGCCGTTTTTGAATTTAATTCTACATTTGAATTTTTGATAATCGGCTCTAAAGCTAAAATCATCATTTTCTCTAAACGGGAATATTTTGTCTCAGTACTAATTTTTGAAAAAGCACTGTTTATTTTTTCATCAGAAATAATCGAAGCATAAAAAGGATTCGGCATCAAAGAAACATCGTTATGAAGCTGAATTCCAGATTCACCGCTAAGAATGGCGCTGATATTAGATTCAACATCAAAACCTAAAGGTGTGATGCAATTTGTTTCTGTGATGTATATTTCTCTTAACATTTTAAATTTCGATTTCTCCTGCAAGGTTTTTAAAACCTTATTAGGTATGTTTTATTTTAAGCTTTTTATTTAATTCTATGCAGATTTTAAGCTGTTAGTTGATGACAATTCTCTATAATAAGTCAAGTGGTACAACATAACTAGCCGCATAGAGAAGATTTTTCTTTTCTTTTTTTAAATTTTCGAATGCGTTTTTATACCAATTAGAATCAAATGGATTATTACCATAATCTTCTACAACAATTACATCATAAAATTCTTCATCAAACCAGGGTTCGATACCACTAATTCCAAGATTTAAATTCTCAACTCTGTCTAATACTATTTTAAAATCTTCTTCCAAAAATACTTTATAGATTCGGAATCGAATCCTGAATTTTTGTTTTCAAGATCAAAGAAAACATTTCGATTTAAATAATCAAACTTCTTTTCATATTCCATGTCAGCTTTATTTTTTCAAACTTCTCAATATCGGACTTCGCTTTATTACCATGTTTTCTAGAATAAAACGCACCTATTAATACTACTAGTACAAATAAGATTTGTTGTGTCATCTTTATTCGATATTATGGATGCCTACAAGGTTTTGGAAACCTTGCAAGAAATAGATTCAGATTATTTTATTTTTAATTCGTGAAAATTAGTGCAATCCGTGTTCTATTTCAACAACCCAACTTTTCGTTTCCATTCCTCATAAAAAGGCGGATTTGTCAGCATTAAATTTCCTGCTGCATCTAAAAAAACCTGAGTGGTTTCGCCTGTACAGGCCACTTCTCCTTTGTCGTCAATAATTTTAAATCGGTAAATCATTTTGGTCTGCTGGAGTGTCAACAACAGTGGTTTCAATTGTTACCACATCACCATAACGCAAAGACAATTTATGTTCGCAAGTTGATTTTACAATTGGCGTTGTATAACCCGTTTTGGCAATATCCAAATATGTAAGTCCGTGCTGGCGTCCAAACGCTTCTCGTCCATCTTCGAAATACGTGATATAATTGCCGTGCCAAACAATTCCAAGCGGATCTGTTTCGTTAAAACGAATCCTGATTTCGTGTGAAACGGTTAGATCTGTAGCTTCTTTAAACTGCTCTTTTCTTTTTATCATAAAATAATGCGATGGAAGTGGTAATAATGAAAAACAAAAATAATAAACTTATTCTTGGTATGATTTCGACGAAAGAAACGTTTCTAAGTAATACATCGTAAAAAGCCTCTAATCCCCAGTTCATTGGAGATGATTTTGCGATATATTGCATGATTTTTGGCATAGCAAAAACAGGAACCCAAACACCACCAATTGCTCGCTAAAATGATCACACTTGTAGCACCAAAAGGAGCAGATTGTTCTTGTGTGCTGGCTACAGTTCCTAATAAGATTCCGAAGCCGATTGCTCGCAAAACCTGAAAATAATGCTACAACACTTGTCAATGCAAAATGACCTTCGATATTTAAAGAAGGCAATTCGATTGATGGAAATAGGAATACTGCAACGGCAACCATCATATAAAACTGAATCATGCAAATGATCGAGTAGGTAATGGTTTTTCCGATAACAACAACCAGATTAGAAACAGGATTGGTTCTTAATCGAACAAAAGTTCCCTGTGATTTTTCTTTTACAATATTGATAGATAACGGAATGACAATAAAAAAGATTGCAAAAAGCGTCCACGCCGGAACATTATGCTGAACGGAATTTGGACGAACTTCTTTGTTGTTGATTCTCGGAATTATTTCTTTGAAAGTAATAAAGTTCTTTTGTTCAAAATCGATGGTTTCTTCTCCTAATTGTTTTTGGAAAGTGCTGTAAATCGATTTGGTTTCAATCTGCGAAATCATTTTGTCGATTGAACTCATGACAGCATTTTTGAAACTCATCTGAACAGCTGGATCAAAATACAGTTTTACTTCTTTTTCTTTAATAACTCGCTGAGGTTCGGCAGCCGTTGTACTATCGGTCAAACCTAAATTGCTCACGATTTTCTCTACATTCTGATTTACTTTTTCCTGTAAGTCGGAACTTAAGTTTTCTGGAATTACAATCGCCAATTGAAATTTTCCTTTGTAGACATTTTCTTTGGCAATTTCTTCGGTAATCGGTTTATTGTCAAGTTGGGTTACAACGGTAAAGTATTTGCTTTTTTCTAAATTTTCAAAAACGGTTTTAGAAACAGAACCGTGGTCTTTATCGACCAAAAGAATCTGAAGTTTAGAATCGGTTACGGCTTTAAAAGTACTGTCCTGAATTAAGGTTACGGCAATTACCAAAACCAAAGGCATGATAAATAAAATAATCAATCCGCCTAAGTCTCTTTTTAGCAAAAGGAATTCTTTTACTACCGACATCCAAATTTTATATATCATCTCTCAACGCTTTACCGGTTAATGAAATAAAAACATCTTCGAGATTTCGAGCATCTTTTGTAGATTCAATTAATGCTGACGGAGTTGCTTGTGCGTAAATCTGTCCTTGATCTAAAATCGCAATTTGAGAACAGAAATCTTCGGCTTCAGCCAAATGATGCGAAGTATAAATAATGGTTGTTCCGTTTTGGTTCAACACTTTCAAATAATCGATAATGGCAGTTTTAGAATGCACATCGACACCAACTGTTGGTTCATCCAAAAACAAAACTTTCGGATTATGAAGAATTCCAGCAATCAGATTGACACGGCGTTTCATTCCACCAGAAAAAGTCTGAACTTGCTTGTCGGCAAATTTCAATAAACCTAAAAGATCTAGCGTTTCGATTACTTTATCTTTTAAGTCAGAACCTTTTAAACCGTACATGCTTCCAAAATAAAGCAGATTTTCTCTGGCAGTCAATGTTGGATACAAAGCATATTCTTGAGGAACAACGCCTATGATTTTTTTAATTTTTGAAGCCTGATGCTGATAGTCTAAACCATCAATTGTAAAATGTCCCGAAGTTGGTTTTACCAATCCGCAGAGCATGGAAATTAAGGTTGTTTTTCCGGCACCGTTTGGTCCAAGCAAGCCAAAAATCTGACCTTCATTTATATTTAGCGAAACATTGTTCAAAGAATACATTTCTGCATTTTTGTACTTTTTCGAAAGGGATTCTATTTGAATGATAGATTGCAAAATAGTGTTTTAGCTGATCGCTTTTTTTAGTTTTTTGAAAAAGATTTCTTCTCTATTGGCAATGTCCAAAAGTTCATCGGCAATAGTGTTGTAGGCGTCTTCTTTGGCACTTCTGTTTTTGTAAATACGCGAAGCTTCAACAGCAAAATCACGCCATGAATCTCCGATTTGAGTCATTTCTTTAGAAAGTGCCTTCAGTTCTTCATTACCCAAAATAACCGAAGCTTCTTGTAAAAATGCCGCATAAATAAAACGGAAACCACCGCCTCCAGTTCCAATTTCTTCCTGCATACGAACCATTTGCGCCAAGTAATGATTGGCTTTTCTGACTCCATGCTTTTTAGGCCATTTACGAATCTGGCGAGAAACCATTTTGATGCCGCGAACACCAACAATTGGCATTGGCGCGAGCATATCTCGACACGTATTTTTGATTCCTTTTATGATGGCGCTTTTTAAATCAACATCTTTTGGAATCTGAATAGGATAGTACATTTGTCCGCGAGGTGCAAAAGCTCCTTTGGCAAAACGTACTTTATTCATGTCTTCATAAGTTAAGGTCGTAACGGTTTCCATTACTGGATCGCTCACTAAATACTCGGTTTCAGTTTTTCCGTAAACGACTAAATTGTGCGCGTTGAAATGAAAACGATATTCGTCTGGGAAATAACTTAAATTGTAAACGCCAACTTGTAATCCTGTTGGAATATTGTTTTTTAAATTTTCGTCTAATGCTTTATTGGCATTTGCTATAGAAGAAAATTTTTGTCTTTTTATTTTTAAATTTAATCGGTTGGCCACTTTATTGAAAATCTGTCCAGGCAAAGTTCTATAACTGATTGCTGGTGCATGATTCACTTTTATAAAAGGCAGATATACAAAAAACAATCCAGAGCCAATACCAAAAACCATCGGTTCGCTAATGTTTAGTCCGCTATTTTTTAGCAGATTCGACGCTACTCCATTCTCGCAATGAGCAGACTGATG
This sequence comes from Flavobacterium ginsengisoli, assembly GCF_029625315.1. Lineage (NCBI taxonomy): Bacteria > Pseudomonadati > Bacteroidota > Flavobacteriia > Flavobacteriales > Flavobacteriaceae > Flavobacterium > Flavobacterium ginsengisoli. Next base: position 3,505,261 of record NZ_CP121110.1, on the reverse strand, counting down.
ATGTGTGAAAGTTAATTCCATTTATTTGGTAATGCTGTTTTTTAATTCTTCGATTGATACTCCAAAAGTATCAGCATATTTTTTCAGGATTTTATCGTTTAATTTGGTGAAAACGCTTGGCTTAAAATGTCTTTTTACGCGCCATTTCCAAAATCCAACATAACTGGATAATATATTAAGATCCATTTTATTGGCTTCCATAAAATACACAATAGGACTTGCTTCGCCATTTAAAACCTGTTGTTTGGCATCGGCAATTCGTTCGTTTATTTCATCAATAGAATTTGAAAGTGCTATTGTTTTAGGTTCCCAGCCTGTACTTAATGTTGTGGTATAATTGCCGTTTTCATCAGTTGCGTACAAAAGCTCTTTTACATTATTCTTAGTTAAGTTGCTTTGATCCTGAGGTACTTGATCTTTTTCCATGACTAGTTGTATTATATTTTTAGGTGCATCACTTCTTCTAATAATGGAGCCAATCCATCTTTTGTTAAATTATCATTATTCCAAAAGCTCATAACACATCCTACATAATTATTTCTAACTTTTTCTGCGACATAATAAACTGTCAAAGTTTTTCCGCCAGACATTCCGGCCATTAATGATTTCATACCAGTAAAATCAAAAATAACTTTTTTCGCAGTAGTTTGAATTCCTTCAAATATTACAGCTACTTGTTCTTCAGAATTTACTTTGATACCACCTCTATTTTTTGTGGCAATAAATTGATTATCAATCGCATTTTTGGCACTTTCTATATCTTTATGAACAGACCAATTAATTTCTCCATTGTAAGGACATTGAACAGTATTTATATTTGTCCATGAACAATTACGACCCAACTTTATTTTTCTTCCTGCAAAATCAATGGAGTCAATAATTAGTGGTTCAAAGACTTCTTTAGGAATTTCATTTTTTAAAATTCGGTTTATATATTGTTTTTCAAAACCTTTATCAATCTGATTATAGTATCCAAACCAAATTATAGTAATAGTTTTACTATTATCTTCTACAAAATAATAAGAATTTGTTTGAGTTAAGTTCTCAGTAATTTTTTGTGTTTTAACAACATGAATGTTGTTGTTTGAAAGCGACTCGTCTTTAATTTTTAAATCGCTATCTTTTATGGAGAATTTTCTATAAATCTTTTTAAGAGACTTTTCAGAAAAATCATAACTATAAGTTTGACTTGAAAAATCAACACCATCAATATTATAATAAGTAACGCTTTGGGTACTTAATGCTTTTAAACGTTTTGTGAAATCATCGTTTTCTTGACAATAGACAAACGCGCATAAAAAAAGAATAATAAAGAGATTTCTTTTTTCATCATCTAAAAAATTACATCGCTGAAACCGTCTTTTGAATAAACAAGTTAATTTCGCATTCTAAGAGTATCTGATCTTCAAGTAAGCTTTTACAGCTCATTGTGCATAAAGTATAATCGTCTCCGACAAATTTTGAAACCAAATCGGCTTTAGTTATGATCGTATCGCCAACTTTTGGCAATGTATGAATTTTTACACTTTTTAAAGCGCTGATAAATCCAATTACATTTACGTTTTCATTTTCAATTCCGTTGTCGTCAAAAAAATATTTTTTTCCGACAATTGCAGAACAAGTCTGTGCTGTGTTTTCGATTAATCCTGCTTCGATAAAAATAGTATTCTGAACAAAAATATTGTCTTCTTTTATCAAAAAGATAGTTTCTACAAAGTTGGCATCTATATCCAAAATCAAATCCACCATAAGCATTGGTGCTCGGTGTGGTAAGTAATTTTGTATGTCAACTGCAGAAGTTGCTTTCATGATTGTTTTTATTTTGCCAAAACGGTTTTCATTTGTCCTCGGGCAATTTCTTCATTATTTAACGTCGTAACAATGTCAACCAAAGTGATTCCTGCAAATTCCTGCAGAATCGTAACTTCAGATTGAATAGTATCGCTAAGCTTTGGAAGTTTCTTAATTTCAATTTCTTTGATAGAACCAATATAGCCCGTTGGAGCAATTTCGTTTTTCAAAAAATATTGGTATCCTGTATGCAATGCCACAGATTGTGCCATATGTTCTATTAATCCAGCTTCAAGAAAAATATCGTTTGACACAAAAATATTTTCGCGCTGAATTTCTAAACCCGAAACCAAAGAAGTTTCAGAATAAGAATGCATAGCGTCTACCATCACAAAAGGGAACTTTTGTGGCAGTAAATTTTCTACCATTTCTTTTTCTAAAAGCATTGTTTCCATTAACAAACAGTTAAATAGGCGTACGCGAAAGAGAATCTTCCGCTTTCTGGAACAGATAATAAAATTTTATCTCCTTTTTTCAAATTTCCTGAATTCATTAATTCTTCAAGAGCCAAGTAAATAGAAGCAGAGCCTACATTTCCAACTCGAGAAAGATTCATGAACCATTTGTCATCGCTCATTCCGATACCTTTTTCGTTTAATCCTTTTTTCAATCCTTCAACAAAAAAGTTTGAAGAAACGTGAGGAATGAAATACGTAATATCTTCCGATTTAATATTGTTTTTATCCATGGCGTCTTTCATGCTTTCAGCACCTTTTGACAGGATAAATTCGTCTAATAATTTAACGTCTTGTTTGATTGAGAAAACAGATTCATTCAACCATTGTTCTGGAGAATAATCGCTCCAGCCTTTAATTTCTCCATTTTCCAATTTATCTCCTCCAGCATACATACAAGTTTCTAATTCGTATGCATACGAAAAAGCTTCCATCCATTCTATTTTAAGTGAAATTGGTCCTCTTGGTTTATTTTCCAAAAGAAAAGCTCCAGCACCGTCAGATAACATCCAACGTAAGAAATCTTTTTTGAATGCAATAATTGGCTGTTCTTCAAGGCTTTTTAAATTGTCGGCCTCGTGATTGTATTTTTGAGCATTCAGCCAAGTAGAAACTTTTTCTGATCCTGTACAGATTGCGTTTTTTGAATTTCCAGATTTTATAGAAAGAAAACCAAATTTAAGAGAGTTCATTCCGGCACAGCAAACTCCTGTTGAAGAGTTTAATTCTACCGATTTGTTTTTTAACAGACCATGAACCATCGCAGCGTGCGAAGGCAGAAAAATGTCGGGAGTTGAGGTCCCGCATGAAAGTACTTCTAAATCTTGAGGCGTAAAATTTTCGTCGAATAATGGTAAAATGGCATTTTTGGTTAATTCGGCATTGCTGTGAGTACTTTTTCCTTCTTTGTCAACAGCGTAATATCGGCTTGTAATTTTATTATTGCGCAAAATAATGCGTCTTGCTTTAGAAGCAGTATCATTGATAAGGCCTAAATAGGCTTCCATTTCGTCATTTGAAACGGCTTCGTTTGGCAAATATTTTGCGACTTTTGTAATATATACTTCAAACATAATTTAAATTTCGTCTTCTAAACTCCCTGATAATATTGAGTTTCCTTTTTTATAGATTTTAACTTAAGCGGATAGGTAATAAGGTGCAATATATACACTATTGGTGAGATTAACCATATCGCAAGGAATAAATAAACATTAAATACTTTAAGTAGCTGTTTTCGGTTTTTTTGATTTTTATAAATGATATTTGACCATTTATTAAAAATTTTATTGGCCGTTTTGTCAACCGTTACCAGATATGAACTTATTTTTACAGCCCCAGCATCGACCAATTTTGGCTGTAATTGGGCTAAATTATTTTGCTGTAAAGAATCAAGCATGATTTCTCCAAACTGACTCGATTCTTGTATGTCTTTTTCTGAAACTCCAGGAAGCGGAAAAATCCCTAAATATTTTTTCTTAACGCCAGAGAACATCCATTCTACAATAGTTATAACGCTGATTAGATTTCCAACACGATCTACCAAAGCTACATTTCCAACCAATTTGCCATTTGCTTTTCGCAACAAAACTTTGATTTTTTCCTGTGCCATAATCCACATGTTTCTGGAACCGCTAATGGTAATAACAGGTGTATTGTTCAAAATTTTCTTGGCATCATCACTTTTCAAAAATGAATTGATCGGAATAGAAGGTGATAAATACCAAACTTGATAATGAAATAATACCAAGTCAAATTTTGTATTTAAAATTTCCTCAGGAACAGGTTTTAATGCGGTTGGAATCTGTAAAAATGATTCTGGAAAGGCATCAAAAAACGATTCTTTGTTCCAAGGAAATGGAAACGGTTTTTCTAATTGTATTTCGTGAAATGTAAGGTTTATTTCGTCTGAATTTAGGAATGGTTTTGCAATATTTTTTGCAATAGATTCCAACTGTCCAGATTGGGTATAATAAATTACGAGAACATTTTTCATTTAGGTTTTTTGGCTTTGGTGGTCAGCAAAAATAAGTAAATTTATTTAAACGAATTTTCTTATTCCTGCGAATGGCCTAGAATTCCTAAATTTTTGATTTATTCAAAAAAAATGAAGTTAAAAGAGTTTATTCGGTGTTATTTTGGCAATGAATTTTTGTTTTCTAACTGGTTCCAAAAATCAAAATAATTGAACCATTGTAAAGGGTAACGATTCAAAATGCTTTCTACGCTTTTTACATATTCTTTCAAAAGCGCTTTTTCATCACGATGTTTTACTTCGGCTTCTCTTGCGTACAAATGATAATGAAGATTTGGTTCTTTCATTACGTAAACAAAAACTACTGGAACTTTTAATCGCGAAGCAATTAAAAATGGACCTGCAGGAAAATTGGCTTCTTTGCCCAAAAGTGTTTCAGAAAGCGATTTTGTTCCTTCAAAATAACGATCTCCCGTAAAACAGATTAATTCGTTATTGGCCAAAGCGGCATTGATCTCAAAAATATGAGAGAGATCTTCTTTGATGATGATAAATTTTACGGTTGGTTTTTGAGAAACGCTTTCTAGATAATTTTTAATGGCAGAATGTTCTAAATCTGTCGTCACTAAATTTATCTGGAAATTAAGGTCAATGTCTCCCAGAAAATGTTCTGCAATTTCAAAATTACCAACATGAGCGCTAATTAAAACACCGCCTTTTTTCTCGGCAAGTAATTTTTTTAGTGTTTCTATTCCATCAAATTCATAGGTAAATTTGTTTCGCATTCCTGCAGAAATGGAAACCTTATCAATAATTGTTTGTCCAAAAGTATAATAGCTTTTGAAAACCATTTTTTTGGATTTGAAATAGGAGTATTGAAGTCTTTCTTTAAAATAATAGAAAATGGCTTTGTTGCTTTTTCTTAGAAATAAAAAATAATAGGAAGCAACAAAATAAAGTAAGACATAGGCAGCTTTGACACCCGCTTTTTGAATTAAAAAAACGAATATTTTATAACCTAAAACAGTTCCTTTGGATTTACCATCCCATTGACTCATTTAAGCTGATTTGGCTTTGATTTTAGTTTCGATTAAGTCATAAAAACTTTGAAAATCAGAAATTCCAACAAAATCTGCTTCAACTAGTTTTACACCAAAGTTTGCCTCTATTGAAACGACTAAGTCAACATAATCCAGACTGTCTAACCCAAGTGTATCTTTTAAATTAGCATTTGGTTCAATGTCGTCATTATCAACTTCAAATTCATCAACTAAAAAACCATTAATTTTTGCTATAATCTCTTCTTTATTCATTGTTCAATTTAAACTTTTTAACCACCAACGCAGAGTTGGTTCCTCCGAAACCGAAAGAATTGGACAAAAATATGTCAAATTTTTTGTTTAACGTAGTTTTAACTAAATTTAATTTTGACGCATCTTCATCTGGGTTTTCCAAATTGATGTTTGGCGCGATAAAATCGTGTTGCATCATGAGGATAGAATAAATGATTTCGCTTGCTCCCGCCATCCAGCATTCGTGGCCTGTCATGGATTTTGTAGAACTTACAGGAGGATTTTTTTCTCCAAAAACCTCAAAAATAGCTTTTGCTTCATTAGCATCTCCAACAGGTGTTGAGGTTGCATGAGCATTTATATATTCAATATCTGAAGCTTGTAATTTTGCATCGTCAAGCGCACGTTTCATTGCTGTTGCGGGGCCTTCAACGTTTGGTGTTGAGATATGCCCGCCGTTTGAAGAAAAACCGTAACCGCCAATTTCTGCAATGATATTGGCACCGCGAGCAATTGCAGATTCGTAACTTTCCAAAATTAAAGTTGCGCCACCACCACTCGGAATTAATCCGTCGCGACCCATATCAAAAGGTCTTGAAGCTTTTGTCGGATCGCCTTCTCGGTTAGAAAAAACACCTAATCCGTCAAAACTGCTCATCGCATATTTATTGATTTCCTGAGCACCGCCAGTAATTACAATATCTTGGAAACCGCTTTTAATTAAAAAATAAGCCAAACCAATTGAGTGAGATCCGCTGGCGCAAGCCGCACTAACTGTAAGATTGATTCCGCGAAGTTTAAAAATCGTAGAAAGATTCATCGTAACAGTAGAATTCATCGATTTGAAAATAGCACCAGAACCGATAAGTGCAGTGTCTTTTTTCTCGCGTACAATATCTGTTGCATCAATGATTGCTTTAGAAACAGAGTCGTTTCCGTACATAATGCCTACTTCGTGTTCGTCAAAAAAGGCATCATCGATGTTAGCGTTTTTAAGTGCTTCTATAGTTGCCATATAAGCATACTCGGTTTCTTCACCGATGCTCATACGTTGTCTTCGCGTCAATAAGTTTTTAAGATCGGCTTTCGGAACCATTCCTGTTAAGGCCGACTGGAAACCAAATTCTTTTCTTTCAGAATCAAACTGAATACCAGATTTTCCTTCGTATAACGAATCTTTTACTTCGTCCAAAGAAGTTCCGATACAAGAATAAATTCCCATTCCAGTAATTACAACTCGTCTATTCATCGTCTTTCAAAAGTAATTTTTTATCCTTAAAGTGTAATTTTTTAATCTTGCCGCAAAGGCACTAAGGCACTAAGTTTTTTTAAAGTCTTTTTGCTTAAACTTTGCGACTCGGTGTCTTTGCGAGCAATTTTCTATGTATAAAAATCTTAAAATAATCTCGCAAACATAGTATTCTTTAAGAATATATTCCGCCATTTATGTTGATAATTTCTCCTGTAATATAGCTTGCTTTTTTAGAAATCAAAAAGCTTACCAAATCTGCTACTTCTTCGGCTTCTCCAAAACGGTTAACCGGAATAAGTTTTAGTAATTCTTTTTCGTCCAGTTGACTTGTCATATCGGTTCTAATGAAACCTGGAGCGACAGCATTTACAGTAATGTTTCTTTTGGCAACTTCCTGTGCTAGAGCTTTGGTTGCTGCCACAATTGCACCTTTTGCAGCCGAATAATTGGTTTGTCCTGCAGTTCCTTTTACTCCAGAAACAGAAACCATATTTACGATTCGGCCGTATTTATTGCGTAACATTTTTTGAATAAAAAACTGTGTAACATTAAAGAAACCGTTTACACTCGTATTCATAACACCGTTCCAGTCTTCTGGAGTCATCCACATAAAAAGACCATCTTTTGTGATTCCAGCATTGTTTACAATTGCTTCAACCAATTTTTCAGGATTTGCTTCCTGCCAAGCAGTTAAAACATTTTGTACGTTTTCAAAATTAGAAACATCAAAACCTAAGATTTCTCCTGTTGCACCTAATTTTTGCACTTCTTGTAATGTTTCTTCGGCAGCTGTTTTATTCGAATGATAATTAATCAGAATATGATAATCGGATTCTACGGCTAGTTTTTTACAAATCGCACTTCCAATTCCTCTCGAACCGCCTGTTACTAATACACACTTCATTTATGTAGGGTTTATTTTTATTCGTCATCAATGAAACCACTTTTATAAAAGCGATTTCATTGATGCAAATTTCTAATTTATTTGGAGATAAATATTATTTCTTTTTTTTCGGTGCTGGTTTTGCTGTTGGCTTTTTTGTTGCCGGTTTAGTTTCTTCTTTTGGTTTCTCTACAGGAGCAGCTGCAGGCTGAGGTTTTTCTGCACCTTTAGAAAACAGTTCAGCATTTTCAAACCATTGGTTGGCTAAAACTGTTCCGTCAGGTTTAAGAAACCCCCATTTTCCTTCGTTTTTTACTCGGGCAACGCCACCAATAAATCCTTTATCTTGTTGCGTAAACATCGCAATAATAGCATTCGTAGTAATTCCGTATTGAGTTGGAATTACCAGTTTTCCAGATTCATTGATAAATCCCCAATTGCTTTCTTTTACAGGAGCCAGACCGTTTGTGCTAAAAACTTCTGCATCGTTGTAAGTTGGTTCAATCACAAATTTTCCTTCTGGATTAATGAATCCCCATTTTTTTCCAACCAAAACTGGAGCTAGATTTTTTGAGAACGCTTTTCCTTTATCATAAATAGGAAGAATTGCCCAATTTCCTTTTAAATCGATGTAACCGATTTTTCCGTTCTTTTTAGCGAAAGTCAAATCTTGAGTTTCAAAATCCCAGATTTTTTCAGCTCCGTCAACAGGAATAAATTTTCCGCCGCTTACAAGACCGAAAGTTTTGTCTTTTCTTGCCCAAGTTGTTCCTTTAAAATAATTTCCAACTTCGGCATAAACTGGTTCAACCAATTCTTTTCCGTTAGTATCAATAATTCCCCAGTTTTTGTTCAGTTCCACTCTAGCGTAACCATTTTCAAAGGGTTTGATCTGATCGTATTTTGGTTCTAAAACAACATTCATTTTGTTGTTGATTAATCCCACTTTATTGTTTTGTCTGAAGAAAGCAACGCCGTCATTAAAATCAAATACTTTGTCAGTAGTTGGTCCTTTTTGAATTTCTCCCTTTGTATTAATGTAAACCCAGTCTTTGTCTTTTTGTACAACTGCAATTCCGCTGTTAAAATCTTTAGCGTCTTTAAAATCAGCAGGGATTACCCAAGTTCCTTTTGTGTCTATAAATCCCCATTTTCCGCCATTTTCTACAGCAGCCAATCCTTCAGAAAAACTTTTAGCAGATTTATATTGAGGTTCGATTTTAAAAGATCCGTCTTTAGACAGATATCCAATTTTAGAATTTTTCTTAACTAATGCTAATTCTTGACTATTAACAAATTGAATGCAGCTTAGCAATAAAAAAACAAGTGACTTTTTCATGATTTTAAGATTCAATATTAATACTGTAAAATAAAGATTTTTAACTGTTTATCAAATAATCTTTTACTTTTTGAACAAAAGGATACATTACCTGATCTTCTTTAAATTCTGGAATTATATTTCTGATATCGTCGTACCATTTTTTAGTCGTAGACGAAATTAGATCTTTTTGTTTCAAATAATCAATTGCCTGAACAATTGTGATTAATTCGATTGCTAAAACTTCAAATGAGTTTTCAATTACTTTTGATGTAATAACCGCAGCATTGGTTCCCATACTTACAATGTCTTGATTGTCATTGTTATTTGGAATACTGTGCACATACATTGGATTAGATAACATTTGGTTTTCGGCAGTTGTTGAAGTCGCAACGAACTGAACGCCCTGCATTCCGAAATTAAACCCTAACGTTCCTAAGTTTACGAATGGAGGAAGAATTTCGTTGATTTTTGAATTCAATAAATAATTCAATTGACGTTCTGCCAGCATCGTTAATTTTGTAATAACGATTTTCAGTTTATCCATTTCTAGCGAAATATAATCTCCGTGGAAATTTCCACCATGGTAAACGTGTTTGTTTTTTACGTCTATAATAGGGTTGTCGTTTGCTGAGTTAAATTCGTCTTCTAAAATAGAAGCAACGTTATTTATAGTTTCTAAAACTGGTCCTAGAATTTGAGGAACACATCTTAATGAATAATATTCCTGAACTTTTTCTTTGAAGATTTCTTCGGTGTTTTCGCCAGAATATAAATGATCTTCTCTTTTACGGATCAAAGTACTGTCAGAAAGATTTTGTCTCATTCTTTCAGCAACTTCTTGCTGTCCTTTATGACGTTTGGTTTGGTTTAATTCTTCTGAGAAATGATCATCGTAAGCTTGAACCAATTCGTTTATTGCACAAGAAGCTTTTAACGACCAGTCTAATAATTTTTTTGCATAATGAACATTTACAACTCCAATTCCTGTCATTACAGAAGTTCCATTGATTAATGCCAAACCTTCTCTAATTTCTACCTGAATCGGTTTTAAACCTTCGATTTCGAAAACTTCTGCAGTTGCGCATCTATCTCCTTTATAAAAAACTTCACCTTCGCCAATTAAGACTAAAGCTAAGTGTGATAATTGTACTAAGTCACCGCTGGCACCAACACCACCGTGTTCAAAAATTAAAGGCGTAATATCTCTGTTGATTAATTCTGCCATTAAATGAATAACAGAAGAATGAACTCCTGAATTTCCTAAAGAAAGTGTATTTAATCGAGCTAAAATTGTCGCTTTTGCGCACTCTGCATTTAAAGGTTTTCCTGTTCCAGAAGAGTGACTTCTAATTAAATTATATTGCAATTGAATTTGATCTGACTCTTTAATTCTATATTGAGCCATTGGACCAAACCCTGTATTTACACCATATATTACTTTATTTCCTGAGAATTCTTTTAAGAAATTAAAACTTTCGTTTACTCGATTTAAAACCACATCGCTAATAGCAACTTTGCTTTTTCCGAATATTATGGCTTCAAATTCTGCTAAACTTAAATATTCATTTATTGTATTCATCAAATCAATTTTGGTTGTGCTAATTTAATTTTATTTATCAAAATAAATGTAGTTATTTTGATGATGGCAAATGTAGGTTAATTAATGATAATAATTCTAATATGACAAAGGAGTTTGTTGATGTTTTAGTGATTGGTGCAGGACCATCTGGATGTGTTTCGGCATCTTATCTTTATAAAAACAACGTAAAGGTTAAAGTTGTAGAAAAAACAAAGTTTCCAAGACTTGTAGTAGGCGAAAGCCTTATTCCGCGTGTAATGGATCATTTTGCTGAGGCAGAATTGTTTGAAGCTCTAGATGCAATGAACTTTGAAAAGAAATTAGGAGCTCGTTTTATCAGAGGAGAAGAAATCTGCAATTTTGATTTTAGTGTAAAATTTGGCGAAGGCTGGGATTGGACTTGGCAAGTTCCAAGAGCTGATTTTGATAATACAATGGCTCAAGAAGTTATAAGAAAAGGAATTGATTTAGAATTTGAAACTGAAGTTTTGGAAGTTTCTTTTGAAGGAAAAAATTCAAAAACTATCGTAAAAGACAAAGACGGAAACCTAAAAGAAATTCACGCTAAATTTATCATTGACTCGAGCGGATACGGACGCGTTTTGCCGAGACTTTTAGATTTGGATACGCCTTCAAAACTAGATCCGCATTCTTCGATTTTTACGCATGTTAAAGATATTAATAGAGAAGAAGGTGTAGAAGGAACTCAAATTTCTTTTGATATTCTGGAAACCGAAGTTTGGCTATGGGTGATTCCGTTTTCTAACGGAAATACAAGTTTAGGCGTTGTTGGTCCGACGGATTTTATTAATTCTCTTTCTGAAAATAAAGACAATGCAGAGGCTTTGAGAAACGCCATTCAGAAATCGGATTATTATATTAAAAGATTTGCTGGAACAGAGTTTTTATTTGAGCCTGTTAAATTAGAAAATTACTCAAGAGCGGTAAAAAGAATGTATGGCGATGGTTTTGCTTTGACAGGAAACAGTTCAGAATTCTTAGATCCAGTTTTCTCTTCGGGAGTTGCTTTTGCAACCGAATCGGGAATGTTGGCGACAAAATTATATTTAAAGGAATCGCAAGGAATTCCGGTTGATTGGGAAGTGGAATTCACGCAATACATGAAACGTGGAATTGCTGTTTTTACGACTTATGTTCAGGAATGGTATACGGGAAATTTACAGACTTTATTTTTCCACCAACCTGAAAATCCAGAAGTAAAAGAAAAAATATGTGCGGTTTTAGCAGGTTATGTTTGGAACGAAGAAAATTCGTTTGTCAAGAAACATGATCACGTAATTGCTAATATGGCGTATTTATTAAATATGCAAAAAGAACAAAGCCCTGAATAATCAGGGCTTTGTTTTATTGAAAAACAATTCACTATGTAGGAATATGTTTTTATTTATATGCTTTTTTTACAATAAGTTTAGACATTGTTTTTGCAGTTTTTGCAAATCCTTCGCCAATTCGGGTTTCATTATTAAAATTGCTTCCCCATTGATCTCCAGGAGCCTCTTCACTGTTAATTTCTAACAAGACATTTGATTTGTTAGCCGTTTCAACAAACTTTAAATTGGTTGTTACTTTTGCTGGCTGTTTCATGATTCCAGCATCCCAACCTGGATAAATCCAAACTGCCTGTACAATTAAAGTATAAGGAGTATTTAATCCTTCTTGAAAGTTTAATTCTTTCTTTTCCTTAGTCAAAACAACGTTTGCAATTTCTAAGAATTTTGGGGTCCATATTTGATCTTTTGCTACGATCCATCTTTTTTCCCAAAGATTTCCATTTCCTTTTGCCTTTTCATCTAAATCTGCTTTGTGCTCTTTTACGTATTGCGCTTCAGACTTTTTCTCCTTCATCATAGTAAAATTACTATAATCAAATACGGTATTGATTTCTTTTTGATCTTTTAAAAAGTCAAAATTGCCTTGAACAATATTAATGTCCTGAGCAAACATCGCTCCTGAAATAAAGAAGCATGCAATAATTAGTTTTTTCATTTTTTTGGTTAATTGATTAGTTTTTTTGTGGGCTAAAATAATTAAAAGGATTTAAATTGCAAGCATTAAAAAAAGTAATCTTTTTCTTGGATATTGTTTTAAAAAAAGACTGCCACAATTGACAGTCTTTTAAAAATTTATTGAATGTTAATGTTACAATCCAAAAATCTTATCCATTAAAATCCATTTTTGCCCAAGCTTTGCCCAAGGTAAAGCTTGTTGGAATTTCCACATTAAAGTTTCCCATTCTTGGACTTTTTCGTTGGCGGCGTCGGCTTGATCTTTCTTTTCGAAAGTAAAATCGGCATCAGCTTCGATGATCATGAACAAACGGTTTCCGGTGCAGTAAATGTCTAGAACTTCGATTCCAGAATCTTGAATGCTTTTTTTAATTTCTGGCCATACATTTTCATGCAGTTCTTTGTATTCTGCAATTAGATTTGCATCGTCTTTTAGATCTAAAGCCAGATAGAATTTTTGTGTTGCCATAATTTTAGTTTTGTTGATACGCTACAGCAGTTTGCTTGCTTGTACCTAAACCTTCAATTCCTAATTCGATTACGTCACCTGCTTTAATGTAAATTGGATCTGGTTTAATTCCTAATCCCACTCCCGGAGGCGTTCCTGTACTGATTACATCGCCAGGAAGCAAGGTCATAAATTGGCTTAAATAATGAACCAAGAAAGGAATTTTAAAAATTAAGTTTGATGTATTACTGTTTTGGAAAGTTTTTCCGTTTACAGTAAGCCACATTTTTAAATTGTTTACATCGCCCACTTCGTCTGGAGTTGCCATAATTGGTCCAAGAGGAGCGAAGGTGTCAGAACCTTTTCCTTTTGCCCATTGTCCGCCACGCTCGATTTGGAATGCTCTTTCGCTGTAATCATTCAAAAGGCAATATCCAGCGATATAATTTGGAGCATCTTCTTCAGAAACATAGCTTGCTTTTTTACCTACAACAAAAGCTAGTTCAACTTCCCAGTCTGTTTTTTCACTGTTTTTTGGGATAATCAAATTGTCATTTGGTCCGCATAAAGAAGTCGTAGATTTGAAGAAAATAATTGGTTCTTCTGGAATTGCAGCGCCTGTTTCTTCGCAGTGATCGACATAATTTAATCCGATGCAGATAATTTTTGATGGACGTGCAACTGGTGAACCTAAACGTACTGAATCGCTAACTTCTGGTAAAGAAGGATTATTTTTTAAAGCTTCTTCTAATTTCGCTAAACCGTCATTTTCAAAAAAAGCTTCGTTGTAATCTGTTACAATAGACGAAACATCGTATCTTTTTTCATTTAGTAAAACTCCTGGTTTTTCCTTTCCTTCTTCTCCGAATCTTATAAGTTTCATATTTTAATTTTTTTAGTAATGTGTTTATTTTTTTGCCACGAATTGCACAAATTTTCTCGAATTAAAATTTGTGGAAATTCGTGAAATTCGTGGCTTATTTTTTTGCACGCAGATTTTGCAGATCGAGCAGATTTTTTTAAATCCTTTTAATCTTTTAAGTCTGTGGCTAAATAATTTTTAGTTGTTTAATTTAATAAATCCACCATCAATTGGGTAATCTGAACCTGTAATGAAAGATGATTCGTCGCTGCATAAGAATAATGCTAAAGTTGCGATTTCGTCTGGTTTTCCCATACGGCCAATTGGCTGTGATTGTGATAATTTTTCGAAAATCTCTTCTTCTTTTCCAGGATAATTTTTAGCGATAAATCCGTCTACGAAAGGCGTGTGAACTCTCGCTGGAGAAATAGAATTACATCTGATTTTATCATTCAAATAATCTTTTGCAACCGATAAAGTCATGGCCATTACAGCGCCTTTTGCCGTAGAATATGCAAAACGATCAGGAATTCCAACCCAGCAAGCGATTGAAGCTAAGTTTAAAATTACACCTCCGCCAGAATTTCTTAGTGCCGGAATCGAAGCATGAAGACAGTTGTAAACCCCTTTTACATTTACATTCATAATACGGTCAAAATCAGATTCTGAAGTTGTATCTACTTTTCCAACGTGAGCAATTCCCGCGTTGTTTACTAGAATATTGATATTTCCGATTTTTTGGAAAGTTGAATTTACTTGTTCATGGTTTGAAACGTCGCAAGCGTGAGCAAAAACATTTCCGCCAGCCGATTTAATTTCTTCAACCGTTTCTTTTGCGCTTTCTTCTGTCAATTCTAAAATATGAACTTCAGCTCCTTGTTTAGCAAATAAAACCGAAATCGCTCTTCCAATTCCGCTTCCACCGCCAGTGATAATTGCTTTTTTATTTTGTAATGAAAACATTTGATATAAATTTTTATGAGTTGTTTTTAATAGTCTTTTACAAAGATACGCCGCGTTTCCACGGAATAAAATCGTCTTGGTTTAATTGAACCGCTTTCGGAATAATTTCGCCGCTTGCCGCTTTGATGCAGTATTCTAAAATTTCCTCGCCCATTTCCTCAATAGATTTTTCACCACTGATAATTGGTCCGCAGTCAATATCGATAATATCTTTCATTCTGGTTGCTAGAACAGAATTTGTTGCCACTTTAATTACAGGACAAACTGGGTTTCCTGTCGGAGTTCCCAATCCAGTTGTAAATAAAATTAAAGTCGCTCCAGAAGCCGCTTTTCCAGTTGTCGCTTCTACATCATTTCCTGGTGTACAAACCAAACTTAAACCTGGTTTTGTAACCAATTCCGTATAATCTAAAACATCAACAACAGGAGAAGTTCCGCCTTTTTTGGCCGCTCCAGCACTTTTTATAGCATCAGTAATTAAACCATCTTTTATATTCCCCGGAGAAGGATTCATGTGAAAACCAGAACCCACTTTATGAGCAAGTTCATCATAAGATTCCATTAAATCAATGAATTTTCTAGCTTTATCTTCGGTAACACATCTGTCAATTAAATTTTGCTCTGCACCGCATAATTCTGGAAATTCAGCCAAAAGAATTTTTCCGCCTAAAGCTACGACTAAATCTGAAGTATAACCAACCGCAGGATTTGCAGAAACACCACTGAATCCATCGCTTCCGCCACATTTTACACCAATGCATAAATCGCTCAAAGGCGCATCGGTTCTTTCGTATTTGTTGATTTCGATTAAACCTTCAAACGTTTTTTTGATGGCATTAGTAATCAAAACTTCTTCGCTTTCCGTCTGTTGCTGTTCAAAAATAAACAATGGTTTGTCGAACTCTGGATTTTGTCTTTTTACATCATTTACAAAATCTTGAACTTGTAAATGCTGGCATCCTAAACTCAAAAGTGTGATTCCGCCCACGTTTGGATGATTCGCATAAGAAGCCAATAAAGCGCTCAAAGTAGAAGCATCTTGACGAGTTCCACCGCAACCGCCTTGGTGATTTAAGAATTTTATTCCGTCCACATTTTCAAAAACACGTTTGTTTTTTGGCGTCGGATTCAACTCAATATTAATGTCGTTAATGTCATTTCCGTTCAAATAACCTTCCAGTAATTCGTGTGTAAATTGGTTGTATTTGTCTGTTACAGCATAACCCAATTGTTTGTGTAAGGCTTCTTTGATGACATCTAAATTTCTGTTTTCACAAAAAACAGTCGGGATGAAAAGCCAGTAATTTGCTGTTCCAACGCGTCCGTCTTTTCTTTTGTAACCTTTGAAAGTTCTGTTTTCGAATTTTGAAACATTCGGTGCATTCCATTCGTAAGAAGCGTTTCTGTATGCATAAGGATCTGCAGCATGTTTTAGGTTTTCGGTCGTCATTAAACTTCCTTTTGCCACATCGTTTTGCACTTTTCCAACCAAAACACCGTACATGTTTACTTCTTCTCCCTGCTTCATGTCCTGCATGTAGAATTTATGTTTGGCTTTGATAAGGTCTTGTAAAACATAAGTTTCGTTTTCAAAATGAATGGTTTCGCCTTTTTGAAGATCGGTTAAGGCAACCAATACATTATCATCTGGATGCAGTTTTACAACCAGTTTTTTTGTGTTATTGTCAGACATTGTGTTGTTTGTTTTTTTCTTTTTTTGTGTGACAGCTTTCTAAATTTAGAAGAAGTTAAAGACTTTATTCCCACTAAAAATTAGACAGTTTGCCGAAAATAAAAGTAGCCATTTTGGATATTCAAAATTAGTCTAATATTATCCTTATATAATCTTTTATTATCTTTGCAGAATGAAATTGGAACAAACCAAAATAGCGTCTTATCTCAACACCAAAGTTTCGGTGTTGAATCGTATTGAACCTTTTTTTCAAGCGCCGTTTCATTCGCATCCAGAATTGGAATTGGTGTATGTAAAAGAGAGTTATGGCAAGCGAATTATTGGAAATTCGGTTATGCCTTTTGCGCCTGGCGATATGGTTTTTTTAGGTTCTGATATTCCTCATGTTTGGCTGAATGATGAAAAATATTATCAGGGAATTGAGGATTTAAAAGCCAATTCGATTGTCGTATATTTTCATAAAGATATTTTTGGACCGACTTTTTACGAATTAAAAGAAACTCAGAAAATAAACGAACTTTTTTTCAAGCAGGAAAAGGAATTTCAATTATCGGAAAAACGAATAAGCAAATTGCTAAAAAACTAGAGAAATTAGTTTCTAAAAAAGACTTCGAAGTAATTGTCGGACTTTTTGAGATTTTATCTATTCTTTCTGAAAGTCAGGATACGATTTATATCAATGATGAAATTTATTCGTTGATGCAGAAGGATTCGAAAGTAGATCGTCTTTCGGAGGTTTTTCAATATGTCAATAAAAATTATAAAAAGAATATTTCGTTAGAAGAAATTGCCGCTGTCGCAAATATGACAAGAACCTCTTTCTGTAGAATGTTCAGGGTAAAAACGAAAAAGAATTTTGTAGATTATCTGCACGAAATCAGAATCTCGAATGCTTGCAAATTGTTATTGGAAACGGATAAAAGTATGTCTGAGATTGCGTATGAATGCGGTTATAAAACAGCTTCAAACTTTAATAAACTCTTCAAAAAGGTTAAAGGAATTACGCCTTCCGATTTTAAAAATAATGCGAAGGTTAGTTTTGCCACAGATTATAAAGATTAAAAGGATTCCCTTTAGTTTGTCACCCTGAGCGAAGTCGAAGGGCGTTCCAATTGGACGTGGGCTTCGACTTCGCTCAGCCTGACAAAACTGGATTTAAAAATCATTCTAATCCTTTTAATCTGTGGCAAAAAAAATTAAATGGAACGATCTAAATGGGTATAACCACCATCAACATAAATAATCTGTCCTGTTGTATGGCTTGATTTTTCAGACAATAAGAAAACTACCATATTTGCAATTTCTTCTGCTGTTGTCATTCTGTTTTCTAGCGGAATATTTTTGGTGATTGCCGCTAGTTTTTCTTCTTTATTTTCAAAAGTATTGATCCAGGTTTCGTAAAGCGGTGTGTAACATTCTGCTACGATTACGGCATTTACACGGATGCTGTATTTTAATAATTCAACTGCCCATTCTCTGGTTAAAGCATTTCTACCTCCGTTTGAAGCAGCGTACGCTGAGGTTCCGCCCTGACCAGTTTCGGCAGTTTTAGAACCAATGTTTACAATTGCTCCTTTTGATTCTTTAAGATACGGAAGAGCGTGTTGTGCCATTAAATAATAATGCACTAAATTTTTATGAAGAGAAGCGACGAAATCTTCATAATTTCCGTTTTCTAATCCAACGCCATCATTAACTCCGGCATTGTTTACAAGTCCGTCAATGCGACCGAATTTTTCGATTACGGCTTCAACGGCTTTTTTGCAGTCTTCTGGTTTTGTTAAATCGGCGGCAACTTGGTGCGCTTCTTTTCCAATGGCTTTTAATTCTTCTACGGCTTTGATATTGTCATTTTCGTTACGTCCAACGATAAACGGAATGGCATTTTCTTCGGCTAAAACCTTAACGATTCCTAAACCGATTCCTTTTGCGCCTCCAGTAACGATAATGATTTTTTGGGTTAATGATAACTGCATGGTATTAATATATTATAATTTGTAATTCAGTTTTTTTGCCACAGATTAAAAGGATTAAAATGATTCTTTTTCTCTTCAATGTGTTTTTTTTTGCCACGACTCGAGCGATAGCGAATAGGCGAAGCAATTACACGAATTAACTCGAATTTTTTATTTGGAAAATTAATTCGTGGAAATTAGTGAAATTCGTGGCTATATTTTTTATTCAATGAATATACTTTAAAAAATTTACAGCTGTTGTTCATGACAAACAACAGCTGTAAAAATAGAGAGAATAGAACTGATAATTTATTACCAGAACTTAACATAAAGCGCAACAATAATCAATAATGTAATTACGATTAAGACTGTTGTTTGCGGTTTAACTTTAAACATTCCAGGTTCTGTCTCGAATGCTTTAGGGTTTACTTTTGGTCCAGCGAAACTTATTAGAATCATGGCAATCATTGTAAATAAGAATGATAATCCCATACAGATGTGGAACGGAATTTCAAAAGCTCCTTTTCCATTAGAGTATGCTGTGTATAAAAGTGTATCGTTTCCAAATAAAGCTGGAGCGTATTCGTTGAATAAAACAGATAATAAGAATCCTAGAATTACTCCCACGATTGCAGCTGTTCCAGTAGTTCTTTTCCAGAACATACCTAAGAAGAACATAGCAAAAACTCCAGGGCTGATGAATCCAGTATATTTTTGGATGTATGTAAATCCTCCAACGCCACCAATTCCTAAAACGTCATTCCATGTAAATAAAACAGCTAAAAGCATGGCGACAAAAACGGCAAGACGTCCAATGTTTACTTGTTGTTTTTCGCCAGCATCTTTTTGGATGTATTTTTTGTGAACGTCTAATGTGTAGATTGTAGAAATACTATTTACTTTTCCAGCCAAAGAAGCTACGATTGCAGCTGTTAAAGCAGCAACTGAAAGTCCTTTTAATCCTGTTGGAAGGAAAGTTAATACAGCAGAATAAGCACCATCTTTACCTCCAACTAATTGTGGTAAATGTCCGTTTGTGTATAAAACGTAAGCGACAATACCAGGAAGCATTACGATAAGTGGCATTAATAATTTTAACATACCAGCAAATAAAATTCCTGTACGTGCAGTTTGTAAATCTGCTCCAAGTGCTCTTTGTGTAATGTATTGGTTACATCCCCAGTAGTTTAAGTTGATGATCCAGATACCAGCGGCGTAAGATAACAATCCTGGGAAAGTTAAATATTTATCGATTTCAATCTGTGAAGATGCAGCAGTTGGTTTTGGAATAATCATTTTGAAATGCTCTGGAGCTTCTTTCATTAAAACTTTAAACCCAGCAATTGCATTTTCGCCAACGCCAAAATATTGTCCAACAGTTGTAAGAGCAATATAAGAAGTTACTAAACCTCCAATGATTAATACAGCAACTTGAATTACGTCTGTATAAGCTACAACTTTCATTCCTCCAAGAGAAATAAATAATGCAAATACAGCTAATCCGATCATGATTGCGTGAAGATATTGACCTCCAGCAAGACCGTTAATAGCAACAGCTCCTAAATATAAAATAGAAGTTAAGTTTACAAAAACATATAAGAACAACCAGAAAACTGCCATAATCAAAGCAGTAGATTCGTTGTAACGTGTTTTTAAGAATTGCGGCATCGTGTAGATCTTGTTTTTAAGATATACAGGAATAAACCATACAGCAACAATAATAAGTGCAATAGCGAGCAAGCCATTCGTAAGCGACAACAGCGATTCCTAAAAAGAAACCTTCACCGCTCATTCCGATGAACTGTTCTGCAGAGATATTAGAAGCAATAAGAGAAGCTCCAATTGCCCACCATGTTAAATTTCCTTCAGCCAAAAAGTAAGCTTTAGCATCTTGTTCGTCTTGTTTACGTTTACGGTAAACTGTGTAACCGTAGACCGAGACTACGATAAAGTAGATAATAAAAACCGCATAGTCTGCGAAAGCGAGGTTTTGGTTCATTGTTAGTAGTATTTTAAATAATTATTTATAGGGTTGTTTGTTTATGTGGTTTTAAATCAGTTTTTATGTTGTCAAATCTTGTTAAAAATGCAAGATGTGTTTTATTTCTGTTATTTTTTTGCGAAAATAAAAGCAGAAGCCAAATGTAAAATAAAAATTTAAAAATCAACCATTAGCAAATGTGTTTTTTACATTTATTCGTAGGTAATTGTGTTAAATTTTTATTTTTTGGCTTTATTACAACATTAAACGGTTAGGCTTTTACCAAACTTTTATAATGTACATCTGAAAGCTGTCTTAAAATTTCAGCACTTTTTTCAGGTGTAATGTCACGTTGCGATTCGCCTAACATTTCATATCCAACCATGAATTTCTTTACAGTTGCCGATCTTAACAATGGCGGGTAGAAATGCATGTGGAAGTGCCATTCTGGGTGAATTAAACCATCTGTTGGAGATTGGTGAATTCCTGAAGAATATGGAAATGAAGTATTAAATAAATTGTCATACTTCGTTGTAAGTTCCTTTAAGATTTTCGCGAAAGCGGTACTTTCGTCAGCTGTAAAATTGGTGATTTTGTTTACAGCTCTTTTGCTGATAATCATGGTTTCGTATGGCCAAATTGCCCAGAAAGGAACCAATGCAACAAAATGGTCATTCTCGATTACGATACGATCACCAGCTTTTAGTTCAGCTTTGACATAATCTTCTAATAATGTTTTTTGATTTTTGTCGTAGTATAATTTTAAGCTGTTCTGTGTTTTTTCAACCTGAGTAGGAAGAGACGACTGTGCCCAGATCTGACCGTGTGGATGCGGGTTGCTGCAACCCATAACGCTTCCTTTGTTTTCAAAAATCTGAACATGGTTAATGAATTTAATATTTCCTAAATCGGTATATTCTTTCTGCCAAGTTCTGATTATATTTTCAATATCAGCAATTTCCATCTCAGGTAAAGTTAGATCATGTCTTGGCGAGAAGCAGACTACTCTAGAAATTCCCTGTTCTGGTTTTGCTTTAAAGAATGTATGTTTAATATCTTCTTCAAAAATAATTTCGTCCTGCTTCATTGCGGCAAAATCATTTTCAAAAACAAAACTGCTTTCGTATTGTGGGTTATTCATTCCGTTGGCACGAACATTTCCTGGACACAAATAGCAAGTTGGGTCGTATTTAGGAAGTTCTTCGGTTGAAATAGTTTCATTTTGTCCCTGCCAAGGGCGTTTCGCACGATGAGGTGAAACTAAGACCCATTCGTTAATTAATGGGTTGAAGCGTCTGTGCGGATCTTCGTTAATGTCAAAATTTTTCATTGTACAGTGTGTGGTTTTAAAGTAGCGTTGTTCCGTTAGAGATTTTTACATCATAGAATTTTAATTCAATTCCAAATGTATCCAAATAAAGCTTAGAGAACTTACGCTTAACCTCATTTTCATTTCCTTTTTTAACTAAATTGATAGTACAACCTCCAAAACCGCCTCCCATTAGTCTAGAACCAACAATGGCATCGTCTTCTTTTGCTGTATTTACAAGCATGTCTAATTCTTCGCGACTTACCTCATATTCTTGAGATAAACCATAATGCGTTTCAAAAAGCAATTCGCCTAAAAGTTCGATATTTCCTTCGTCTAAAGCTTTACAGGCTTTGATAACGCGATTGATTTCTTTTACAACAAAATGAACTCTTGAAAATACTTTTTCGGTCATTTTATCTTTAAGACTTAAAACCTGCTCTTCGGTCGCATCTCTAAAACTTTTTACTTCTGGAAAATGGCTTTTTATAATCGATAAACCTTCTTCGCACTCGATTCTTCTAGTGTTGTATTCTGATGTAAAAAGAGAATGTTTTACATTAGAATCAAATAAAATTAGAGAATAATCTTTGAAGTCGGCATTGTGATATTCAAAATCTAAATTGTTGCAATCTAATTGAATTACTTTATTTTCAAGGCCGTGAACGCTCGAAAATTGATCCATAATTCCGCAGTTGATTCCAACCCAATGTTCTGCTTTTTGTCCTAATAACGAAATGTCTTTTTTCTCAATTTTTAAATCGAAAAGAGATTTGATTCCGAAAATCATCCCGCATTCTAAAGCTGCCGAAGAAGACAATCCAGAACCAACCGGAATATTACTGCTGAAAACGCAATTGAAACCGTCAAAAGAAAATCCGTTATCTTGTAATTGTTTAATTACGCCACGAATATAATTAGTCCAAACTACATCACTTAGTTTTACTTCTTGAGTCAAATCGATTTCAAATTCTTCATTTAAATCGATAGCAATTATTTTAGAAGTTTTGGTATTGTTTTTTTCAAAAGCAAAACAAATTACTTTGTCAATTGCAGCAGGTAAAACATAACCATCATTGTAGTCAATATGCTCTCCTATGATGTTGATTCTACCAGGAGAAAGTACCGTTTTTTGAGGAGAAGATCCAAAAGATTTCTCAAAAAAAGCAACGGTATTCTGTATTAAAATATCATTCATTATATAGTTAGTGTATTGTGGTTTTTGGAATTGTATTAGTTTAAATTTTCAAATTTGTAAAGTGTTTTTTGCGTGTATTCTTCGCCTTTTTTCAAAACTGCATTCGGAAAGTGAGCCTGATTTGGAGCATCTGGGAAATTTTGAGTTTCGAAACAAATTCCGCTTTGTGCATGATAATCTACATTTTCTTTTCCTTTTAGTTTTCCGAAACAATTTCCGCCTACATATATATGTACACTTGGTTGATCGGTGTAGACATTCATTCTCAGTTTATTTTTTAAGCTGATTAATTGTCCAACGATTTCTGTTTTAGAATTTACTACAAAAGAGTTGTCAATAGGAAACGGACAGCTTTTTGGATTTCTAAAATCAAAATCATGATTGGTTAAATCGGTAAAGTTTCCAGTTGGAATATTGTCTGTATTAGTTTCTAGCATTTTAGCCGATTTAATAAACATTTGCTGTTCTAAAACATTTCCGTCATGTCCATCAAGGTTAAAATAACTGTGATGCGTTAAATTGATAACTGTGTCTTCTGTTGAAGTTGCTTTGTATTCTAACTTCAATTCATTTTCTTCAGTTAAAGTATACCTTAAATAAACGGTCATTTCTCCAGGAAAATTTTCTTCTAAATGTTCGCTCAAAAGACCAAAAGTAATTGATGGATTTTCACCAGAAGTTGCATTAACAACACTCCAAGCTTTTCTTCCAAACCCCATAACTCCTCCGTGAAGCGTGTTGCCATTATTGTTTCCGTCTAGTTGAAACTTTTTATCAGCAAGGCTAAAAGTCGCATTATGAATACGACCAGCGTAACGGCCAACTGTAGTTCCAAAATAAGGAGCACTTGGTAGATTATAGGATTCTAAATATGATTCTAGATTGTCAAAGCCTAAAACAACATCTACCAGTTTCCCATTTACTGGAATTTGGATCGAAGTTACCGTTGCACCATAATTGATGACTTGAACTTTCATTCCGTTTTTATTAACCAGATCAAAAGAATAAATTTCTTCTTTATTGGGCATTAAACCAAACAATTTGCAATTGTGAGTCTCCTTTAAATGCGATATGTGTTTTATTTCCATATAATTTTTACCAAAAATGAAATCCAAAAATAGAAACATTTATTATTTTTGCATACCAGTACCTACCAGTTTTTAATCTTTATAGTCAAAATGACTTTTATTATGAACATTATTTCAATCCAAAATAACATTGGTCTGCCAAAATATAAGCAGATTATTCTTTCAATCGAAAAAGCGATTGAAGAGGGAAATTTAATTAAAGGAGATAGGCTTCCGTCGGTAAATAAAGTCTGTTTAGCTTTCTCTTTATCTCGAGATACGGTCTTGCTGGCGTATGACGAATTGAAGAAAAGAGGTATTATTTACGCCATTCCAGGAAAGGGATATTATGTTAAAAGTGTTGAAATCACTATAACTCAGAAGGTTTTTTTACTTTTTGATGAATTGAATATTTTCAAAGAAGATATTTATAATTCGTTTTTAAAAAATATTGGAAAAAATGTTCAGGTCGATATTTTCTTTCATCATTTTAATGTTCAGGTTTTCAAAAAACTTATAAATGATAGCAATGGAAATTATACAAAATATATTATTATGCCGACAAACTTAAACGATGTCGTAGATTCTATAAAAACCCTACCAGTAAGCGACGTAATTATTTTGGATCAGACCAATTCGGATTTGAAAATGTTTCCTGCAATTTACCAAAATCACCAAAAAGATATTTACGAAGGTTTGATGAAAGGCAAATCAAGATTATCAAAATACAAAAAACTAATTTTAATTTTCCCTGGTTTTAGAGAACCTCCTGGAATGAAATTGGGCTTTGAATCGTTTTGTAAAGAGTTTGGTTTCGATTATGCAATTATTTCAGATTTTAGCAATCAGTCTATCGCTTTAGGAGATTTATATATTATTCCGCATGATCGCGATTTACTTTTGGTAATAGAAAATGCGATTAATAGAAACTTAAAGCTAGGTGAAGATTTTGGAATTATATCGTATAATGAAACTCCATTGAAGAAAATTGCGACAAACGGAATTACTACAATTTCAACCAACTTTGAAGTGATGGGAAAAATTTTGGCCGATATGGTTTTGAAAGGAACAAAAGAGCAGATCGAAAATAGATCTGCTCTTATATTGCGTAATTCGCTATAAATTTCTCCCGCAGATTTAGCAGATGCAGGAGATTTTTTTATTAAATCAGCCAAATCTCCTAAATCTGCGAGAGAATAAATAAGGTTTATAAATTCAATACAAAATTATTGAGTAGTTTTTCTTCGTATTTTTCTTTGTTGAAAGTATATAAATAAGAACCTTTTCGAGAAGACTGCATGTCTTTTTCTTCTAGTTTATTTAAGATTTCCAAAGAGTTTATTTTACTAATGAAATTTCTTTTGTCTAATTCTTTGCTCAAAATAGCTTCGTACAATTCTAAAAGCTGGCGCATTGTGAATTTCTCCGGAAGCAATTCGAAGCCAATAGGTTTGATAGAAGTTTTGTAGCGTAGTCTCTTTATTGCATTTTCGACCATTTCGTTGTGGTCAAAAATTAAGTTTGGTGCATCATTAATAGGAAACCATTCTGCATGATAATTCTGAATCAATTCTGCATTATGGTTTTCGATATTAATTAAAGCAAAATAAGAAACCGAAATGGTTCGTTCTACTGGGTCACGATCTATTTCGCTGTAAGCATACAGCTGTTCCATATAAATATCGTTAAGACCTGTATAGGTATTTAAGATTCTAGTTGCGGCAGCGTCTAAAACTTCATCTCGTTTTAGAAACCCACCAATTAAGGACCATTTTCCTTTTTCAGGCTCAAAATCTCTTTGAATCAAAAGGATTTTCAGACCATCATTATCGAATCCGAAAATGATGCAGTCTACTGCCAGTAAAACTTTATCAGCAGAGCTATAACTATTTAGCATATATAATTAATTTGGATGGGTAAATATATGAACTTCTTAAAACGTATCATAATTTATTAATGTAGATTTTACACTTACATAATTAACTACTCAAATGTAGCCTTAAAAAAATTACTTTTCACATAAAAATAACATACAAATCTGTTTTTTAAGATTTTTTTAAGAAAAAAACAGGACAGTCAAGGATAGTTTTTTGCAAAAATAGGCTCTGTTTAATTAGAAACCTACTAAAATAAACAATCTTTTACTTACAAAATATTCTTTTTTTCGAATTCAAAGCATTAAAAAACAGATTATTTATGCTTTTTTTCATTTGCCTCTTTTTTTGCTTAAAAAACGACTTTTCGATTAAAAGTGTATTTTTTACACAATTAAAATCAATAAAACAGCTGTTTTTTTGAAAAAACTTTGATTTTTTAAATGTTAATTCAACACTTAATTTACGATATGTGTTTTTTTTAGGCTGTTTTTTTGTGATATTAATTTGTTTACGTGGTTTTTTTTTAGTTAAATTTACAAATGTAAGATTAACACTTATTAACTAAACCACTAACCAATCTTAACTAAACCATTATGATTACAAAACAAAAATTACTTTTGTATTGCAATTTTCTATTGCCAAAAACAAATTGGATTTTAGCAGTATTAATGCTATTATTCTCTGTTAATCAAATGTCTGCTCAAGGCAAAACGATAACAGGAGTTGTAACATCGGCACAAGACAACCTTCCTTTGCCGGTGTAAACATTATAATAAAAGGAACCAAAACAGTTACTACAACTGGATTTGATGGAGAGTATTCGATTAAAGCATCGCCAACTGATGTTTTAGTTTTTTCATTTATAGGATTTCAGAATAAAGAAATAGCTGTAGGAAGTCAATCTAAACTTGATATAGCTTTAGGTGAAGATACCAATAAACTGAATGAAGTAGTTGTTATTGGTTACGGAACTCAAAAGAAATCTGACTTAACAGGTTCTGTAAGTGTCGTTAATTTAGAATCGGCTAAAAAGGTCGTTACTTATGATGCTTGCAAAAATGCTTCAAGGACAAGTTCCAGGTGTTACGGTACAATCTTCAGGAGAACCAGGAGGGTTTGTAAATGTGAAGATTAGAGGTATAACTTCATTCAGTAACAATAATCCGCTTTTTGTAATCGACGGAATTATGGTCGATTCACCTTATGATTTTGCTCCAGGAGAAATAGAATCGATGCAGGTTTTAAAAGATGCTTCTTCTGCTTGCTATTTATGGTGTGCGCGGTGCAAATGGTGTTGTAATTATTACGACTAAAAAAGGAAGACAAGGTAAAATGGATATTAAATTCAAGTCTATTGTTGGTCTTCAAAATGTTGCTAAAAAATGGGATGTTACAGATCGCGAGGGTTACCAAAAAATTACTAGCGAGGCTGAGAGAAATAGAGATATTAGAGCAGGCGTTCCTGTAAGTATCGCTCCAGGAAATGATCCTAATAGCCCATCTTATATTTCAAATGTAAATACAGATTGGCAGAAAGAATCTTTTCAGACAGGTGTTGTGCAAAATCAAGCTTTGACATTAACTGGAGGAGCAGAAAGTATTGCATATAGTTTTAATGTTGACTATTTTAAAAATACAAGTTACATTAAAACACCTCAGGACTATGAGAGATTGTCAACGAATTTAAATTTAAATGGGAAAAAAGGGAAATTTAAATATGGTGCAAAAATAGCTTACACACAATCTGATAAAGAAATTTTTAATGAGTATAATGCAGGTCAGACTGTTGTAAGTGACATTTTAGGAGCTATTCCAACTATGCCAGTTTACGACGCAAATAGACTTGGAGGTTATGGTGGTACAGACAACTTAACTCAGAGAGCTATTTCTATGAACCCAATAGGATACAACAATCTAATTACTAATAATGGAAAAAGAAACCGTTTTATTGGAGATGCTTGGGGAGAAATTGAAATTGTAAAAGGTCTTAAATATAAATTGGACGTAAGCTACGACAGAACAGATTGGGAAAACAGAAAGTTTATTCCGCCAAGTGACTTAGGATGGTATTACATTACAACAAATGATGAGGCATCTCTAGATGTTGAAACGGGTAATGAGTTAAGAACTTTCTTGAATAATTTATTAACGTATGAAATTACTTTAGGTAAACATAAAATTGATGCTCTTGCAGGTTGGATTCAAGAAAAAAGAGATTACCACCGATATAATATGAGAGGTGTTGGTTATACTCCAGGCGAAATCCCAATGCTTCAATATGCAGATTCTAGAAACGCATCTGAATACAAATTTACGATTACAGGAATATCATATATAAGCAGATTAAATTATGCTTATGATGACAGATATTTATTGCAGGCTAATTTTAGACAAGATAAAACATCTCTTTTCAGCGAAAAAAATAATTCAGCAAACTTTTACTCTTTTTCAGGAGGATGGAAACTTAGTAACGAAAAATTCTGGACATTACCAGAATGGATAAGCAATATTAAACTAAGAGGTGGTTATGGTACTTTAGGTAATAATACTATTTCTCAATATTTCTTTGCTTCAACAGTAAACAGTTTTGCAGGTTATGATTTTAATAATGAGCTTGCTCCTGGAACTACTGTAGTAGCAAGCACTTGACCCAAATGTAAAATGGGAAAAATCTACAAACTCAAATGTTGGTATTGAATTAGGTTTCTTAAACAACGATTTACAATTTACAGCAGAATATTTTGTAAAGAAATCAAACGATTTGTTATTAGGAGTTCCGCTTCCATATTCAACAGGAGCATTTCCTGCAAGTGTGACAACAAATGCGGGAGCAATGAAAAACTCAGGGGTAGAATTTACAGCATCTTATAGCAATCATCATCATAAATTTAAATATGATATTTCTGGAAACTTCGGAACACTTAAAAATGAAGTTACTAAAATTGGTGTAAATGGAAATCCTATTTATGGAGCAGTTTCTAAAACTGAAGTAGGAAGATCTGTGGGTGAATTATTTGCTTGGGAAGCAATTGGAATTTTCCAAAATGTTGCTGAAGTTGCATCTTCTCCAACCCAAACAGGTGCAGCTCCTGGAGATGTAAAATTTAGAGATGTAAATGGCGACGGAGCGATAACAGACGCAGATAGAACTTTTCAGGGGGTAACAATTCCTAAATATGGTTTCGGACTTAATTTTAGTGCAAGTTATTCAAACTTTGATTTCTCAATGTTTTGGCAAGGAGCAGGTGGTAATAAAGTATTTAATGCTATGTACCGAAATTTAATGATCGGACAATATACAAACCATCATACAGACGAATTAAATTACTGGACACCAACTAATACCAATACAAATATTCCTGCTCCAGTTATTGGAGATCCAAACGGAAATAGCAGAGATTCAAACAGATTTATTGAAAGTGGTGATTATGTGAAACTGCAAACAATGGAAATTGGTTATAACATTCCGATCAAAGATAAATTTATTGAAAAAGCTAAGGTTTACCTAAATGGTCAAAACCTGTTGATTATCTCTAAATATAAAGGATACGATCCAGACTTTAATAGTGACGGATTGCTTTCAAGAGGATATGATGCAGGATCTTTCCCAAATCCAAGAACAATTTCTTTAGGAGTAGAAGTAAGCTTCTAACCAGGTCTAACCATTAAAACGTATTAAAATGAAATCTAAAATTTTTAGCTATATAACCGTTTTTCTTTCACTAGCCTTGGTAACCACAAGCTGTGTTGATAACGAAGACTTGACTCAATTAGACCCAAATAATAATGCAGTCGATAATTTTTGGAAAACAGATGAAGATGCATTGCAAGGTGTAAATGCAGCTTACGGAAGTTTATTAACAGATGGTACTTACATGAGAAGTACACCATTATTATTAGATGTAAAAGCAGATGATTCGCGTACAAATAGCCCTTGGGGTTCTATGTATAATGTTGGACATTTCAATTCTAATGTTGCAGATGCAGACTATTTACGGATGGGCTTACGAAACTTATTACCAAGGTATTTATCGTGCTAATCAAGTTTTAACAAATGTACCAGGAATTGATTTTGAAGACGAAGCTTTAAAAAACAGAATAATAGGACAGGCTTATTTCTTAAGAGGATTGTTCTTTTTCCATGCTGTAAACATGTTTAAAAATGTACCTCTTCCAACAGAATTGGCGGTTTATTATCCTCAAAAAACACAAGAAGAAGGTTGGGCGCAAGTTATCTCAGACTTTAAAGTCGCTGCCGAATTACTTCCAAATTCTTATACTGGAATTTCAGGATTAGATGCAGGACAAAAAGGACGCGCTACAAAAGGTGCTGCTTTAGGATATTTAGGAAAAGCATATTTGTTTACTAAAGATTTTTCTAATGCAAAAACAACTTTTAAACAAGTAATAGATTTGGGAGTTTATTCTCTAGTTGCAAATTATCGTGATAACTTCACAACAGCAAACGAAAATAATTCAGAATCTCTTTTTGAAGTGCAATTCAGCCGTGATGCCGGAGGAGTTGATTTAGGTTGGGGAGGTGCGCCAGCTTCAGGATGGGGAAAAACATCGGCAAGAGCAATTACGTATGCGCCACGTGCTTTTGGATGGACAGACGTACAGCCAACTTGGGCATTATTCAATGAATTTAAAGAAGAAAAAACAAAAACAGGAGCAGATGACCCTCGTTTAGATGCTACTATTTTCTACAACAAACCAGGCGGAATGCAATTGTATGGAAAAGATTTTGCAACATTTTATGCTTCAAGTCCAGCCGATTTAAATGATTTATTCTGTAGAAAATATCAAAACTCTGACGGACAATTTGCAGATGAATACGATTGGCGTTCAGGAATCAATGAGCGTTTATTAAGATACGCTGATGTTCTTTTAATGTATGCAGAATGTTTAAACGAAACAGGAGATACACCAGGAGCATACACTTATATTCAGATGGTAAGAGATAGAGTAAATCTTCCTGATTTGGCAACTACAAAGCCAGGAATGTCTCAAGCGCAAATGAGAGAACAAATTGGCCACGAAAGATTCTTAGAATTCCCTCTTGAAGGACACCGTTTTGATGATATTCGTCGTTGGGGATGGCTTCAGGATCCAACTAAATTAGCTTGGTTAAAATCGAGAGATGCTGAGTTTAATTCGTATACAGCAGGAAGAGAATATTTCCCAATTCCACAATTAGAAATGGATAACAATCCAGGAACAATCCAAAACGACAGTTATTAAGTTTACAGTCTCGGTTCTGTATACTCTAACTGAAAACTGAGACTAAAAATATTTTGAGTTAGTTAAATACCTAATATCATGTGAAGGTGTGGATTCTTCACATGATATTATGCCTTAGAATTTGGAATACAAGAAAATTAATTTTTAACAGTAACTAAAATTAGAACAATGAAAACAATTACAAGTTTGGTTTTATTAGCGATATTATTTGGGAGTTGTCAAAATGAAGAGATTGTCCCAACACAAGAAGGAACAACAGCAGTTGTAAATGCTCAGGATTCACAGGTTACCAATTCAACAGCAAAGACAGTCAGCGGAAATGTGCCATCGCACGATCCAAGTACGATTGTAAAAAGCGGTGTTAATTATTATGTTTTTACTACGGGAGATAATATTCCAATGACTTATTCAACAAATTTAACCAGCTGGACATGGGGAACATCAGTATTCTCATCAACTCCAAGTTGGATTACAGGATATGTTCCAGGATTCGTTAAAACGTTCTGGGCACCAGATGTTGCTTGGTTTAATAACAGATGGAATATGTATTATTCATGCTCAACATTTGGTTCGGCGACATCAGCAATCGGATTGGTTACAACGCCAGCTATTTCGCAGAGCGCAGGAACAACATGGACAGATAGAGGCGTAGTCGTTTCTTCGTCATCAGCATCAGACGTGAATGCAATAGATCCTTCTATTTTGGTTGATGGAAGCAATGTCTATATGGCTTACGGTTCGTGGCATGCAGGCATTGGAGTTATCCAAATTAATCCTTCAACAGGAAAAACAACTGGAAGCAGAACGATTGTCGCTGGAGGAAACAGCGCATCTTGGGAAGCTCCTTGTTTAATTAAAGAAGGAAGCTATTATTATATGTTTGTAAACCGAGGCACTTGCTGTAATGGTGTAAACAGTACTTATTATATTGTAGTAGGACGTTCTACAAGTCCGTTTGGACCTTTCGTTGATAAAAACGGAGTGGCATTAACCAATGGCGGAGGTACAACCGTTTTAGCTACGCAAGGAAATTATATTGGTCCTGGACATTTGTCTAGAATTACAGGAACGCAGAAGGGATCTGTTCATTATTATGACGGAGCTGACAGCGGAAACCCAAAACTCGAAATCGTATATTTTACTTGGTCATCTGGATGGCCAACACTTTCTTATTAAAAAACTAAAATTCAGAGGAAAGTCTTCGGGCTTTCCTCTACAATAAAAACCATTATGAAAAAAGCACTTTTAATCTCATTTCTTATTTCGTTTTGTAGTCAGCTGAATTTCGCGCAGACGACAATTACTATTAAAAATTCTGCTGATGCACCTACAATTGACAAAAATATCTACGGTCATTTTGCAGAACATTTAGGCCGTTGTATTTACGGAGGATTTTTTGTGGGAGACACTTCAAAAATTCCAAATACAAATGGAGTAAGAAATGATATTATTAAGGCTTTAAAAGATTTAAAAATTCCAAACTTAAGATGGCCGGGAGGATGTTTTGCAGATACATACCATTGGAAAGACGGAATTGGACCACAAGAGCAAAGACCAACTATTGTAAACAAATGGTGGGGCGGAGTAACCGAAGATAATAGTTTCGGAACACACGATTTCTTGAATATGTGCGAACTTTTAGGAGCAGAACCGTATTTATCTGGAAACGTAGGAAGCGGAACTGTTCAAGAATTGGCAGATTGGGTTCAGTACACAAACTTCAGCGGTAAAAGTCCAATGAGTGATTTACGTGCTAAAAATGGAAGAAAAGAACCTTGGAAAGTAAAATACTGGGGAATTGGAAATGAAGCTTGGGGATGTGGAGGAAATATGACTGCAGAATACTATGCAGGAGAATACAGAAAATATGCGACTTTCATGTCGGACTGGGAAAATACGGGAGGAATTACAAGAATTGCTTCAGGATCAAACAGTGCAGATTACAATTGGACAGAAGTTTTAATGAAAGGCATTCCGCTAAATATGTTAGGCGGAGTTGGAGTTCACCATTATGCTGTAATTGATTGGGGTAAAAAAGGAGATGACAGAAATTTTACTGAAGAAGGCTATTTCAAAACGATGCAGTCTGCTCTAAAAATGGAAGAATTGGTTACGAAACATTCTGCTATTATGGACAAATACGACCCTGAGAAAAAAGTAGCCATGATTGTTGACGAATGGGGAGGCTGGTATGAAGTTGAAAAAGGAACAAATCCAGGGTTTTTATATCAGCAAAATACAATGCGTGATGCAGTTTTAGCTGGAGCAACTCTTAATATTTTCAACAACCATTCAGACCGTGTTCGTATGGCAAACTTAGCACAATGTGTTAACGTTTTACAAGCCGTAATTCTTACTGATAAAGCTAAAATGATTGTAACGCCAACATACCATGTAATGAAAATGTACAGCGTGCACCAAGATGCAAAATTATTGCCAGTAAGTTTCGAATCGCCATCATACACTTTTAATGGAGAAAAACTTCCAGCAGTTTCAGCATCAGCATCAAAAGATAAAAGCGGAGCGGTTCACATTTCATTAGTTAACGTAGACGCAAAAAACAAAAACAAAATCGAAATTGATGTAAAAGATTTAGGTGTGAAAAACTTCACAGGAACGGTCATAACATCGGCTAAATTACAAGATTACAATTCATTCGAAAATCCAAATAAAATTGTTCCGACAGCTTTTAAAGGTTTCGAAAACAAAAAAGGAAAACTTGAAATCACTATTCCTCCTTTCTCAGTAGTTGTTTTAGAAGGAAAATAAAATAGAGGCAAATGAAAAAAGAAAACTTCATTTTAAAAACCATTTCGTTCGTCGGATTTTTTGTTGCAACGATTTTAATTACAAGTTGTTCCAAAGATGATCCAGCGGTAAAGACACCAGATCCAGATCCAGTGGTGACGCCTCCTGTGGTCACACCAACGTTTAACGGACCAACTTATGCTGACAATTATACTGCATTTGCAAGTTGGGCAAGTAGATCACAATGGAATCTGGCAAATGTACACGATCCATCAGTGGAGAAATCTGGAGAATATTATTATATGTATCAAACAGATGCTTCTTACGGAAATGCGCATGATGGCAAAGGACATTTTTTCTACAGAAGATCCAAAGATTTAATCAGCTGGGAATTTATGGGGCCTTCAATGCTTCAGGCTCCAGCTTGGGTAAAAGATTCTTTAAATAACAAAAGAGCGAGAATGAGTCCGGCACTTCCTCCTATAGAAAATCCAAATTACGGATTTTGGGCGCCTTGTGTTCGAAAAGTCGGGAATGTTTTCAGAATGTATTATAGCATTGTAGTAACAAACCCAATTACGGGAACAGATACCAATACTTCTTGGACAGAACGTGCTTTTATCGGTTTGGCTGAAACAACAGATTTAGCTTCTAATAATTGGGTTGACAAAGGAATGGTAGTCTGCTCAGAACCTGACGGTGTAAAAAGTTATGTTAGAAACGGAGGAAACGATTGGGATGCTTATTTTAAATTCAATGCCATTGATCCGAGTTTTATTGAAACTCCCGAAGGCGAACAATATCTAATTTACGGTTCATGGCATTCTGGAATTGCGACTTTAAAATTAAATCCAACAACAGGGAAACCAGATAAATTAAAAACAATCGACGATTATGGAGTTCGAATTGCAGGTCGCGGAAACGTAAATACAAACCGTTGGCAGGCGCTCGAAGGGCCAGAAATTATCTATAATCCAGAGACTCAGTATTATTACTTGTTCTTAGCTTATGATGAATTATCGGTTGCGTATAATACACGTGTGGCACGTTCCAAAAATATTCTTGGGCCTTATGTCACCAATACAGGAATGAGCATTACAAATGGTGCAGAATGCTATCCATTGGTAACACATCCGTATCAATTTAAAAATCATACGGGCTGGGTTGGATTTTCGCATTGTGCTGTTTTTCAAAACCCAGACACCAAACAATGGTTTTATGCTTCACAAGCGCGTTTGCCAGAAGGAGTTGCCGGAATTGCCGTTTCAAATGCAGTAATGATGGGACACGTGCACGGAATTCAATGGACAGAAGATGGCTGGCCTGTAATAGAGCCAGAACGTTACGCAGGAGTGCCAACAACCACTTTTGCAGAAGGGAATCTAGTTGGAACTTGGGAACAGATTACGCTAAATTACCAATACAAAACCATGCAGAAAGCAGTGACGATTTTTTTAACTGCCGATAAAAAAGTAAGCGGAGATATAACGGGAACTTGGTCTTATGATCCCGCAAAAAAAATAGCAACCATAAACGGAGTGAAATGCAATGTAGTTGACGCTTGGGATTGGGAATCGGCAACTAGAAAAGTGACTTTAACCTATACTGGAATCAATAGTGCAGGAATATCCGTTTGGGGTAAAAAGATTAATTAGAAAATTACAATTCTTAAATTCCAAAAATTAAAGAATAAAAAAATCTGCATAATCTGCGAGAGAAAATAAGCCACAAATTAAAATTCGAGAAAATTGGTGCAATTCGTGGCAAAAAACAGACTTAGATTTTAAAAATAAATCCATTTAATCTGTGAAATCTGTGGCAAAAAAAAGTAACAAATGAAAAAACTATTTATAAATATTTCTGTTTTGTTTTTATCGATTGCAGGAACTGCACAATCGGTAAAATTCAACAATCCTATTATTACAGATAAATATACTGGAGATCCTGCAGCATTGGTTTACAAAGACAAAGTGTATTTGTATGCAGGCCATGATGAAGCACCAAACGATTTTAATTTTTATAAAATGAATGAATGGCTGGTGTATTCTTCTTCTGACATGAAAAAATGGGAATCGCATCCGGTTCCATTGAAAGTAACAGATTTTAAATGGGCAAAAAGCGATGCGTGGGCTTCTCAAGTAATAGAAAGAAACGGAAAATTTTATTGGTATGTAACAGTTGAACATGGTACTGTTCCAGGAAAATCAATTGGAGTTGCTGTGGCAGATAATCCGCTTGGACCTTTTAAAGATGCATTAGGAAAAGCATTAATTACCAACGACATGACCAAATTTAGCGATATAAGCTGGGACGATATCGACCCGACAGTTTTTATCGATACTGACGGACAAGCCTATTTATTTTGGGGAAATACCGCCTGTCATTATGCCAAATTAAAAGAAAACATGACGGAAATAGAAGGCGAAATTCATCACATAAAACTGCCAAATTTTACCGAAGCACCGTGGATTCATAAACACAAAGATTGGTATTACTTGTCATACGCTTATGAGTTTCCAGAGAAAATTGCCTACGCCATGAGCAAATCAATTACAGGGCCTTGGGAATTTAAAGGGATTTTGAATGAATTAGCAGGAAACAGTAATACGAATCATCAATCAATTATTGATTTTAAAGGACAATCGTATTTCATTTATCACAACGGAGCATCAAAACCAAATGGAGGAAGTTTTAGAAGATCGGTCTGTGTAGATAAATTATTTTATAACAAAGACGGAACGATGAAACGTGTTGTAATGACCTCTGAAGGAATTCAATAGATTGTCGGTCTGCGCGAAGTCGAAGACAGTCACGGTCGCAGTTTTCAGCAACCAAACTTAAACTTACTTATATAGCTTATATGGTTTACAAAAATATAAAATATACACTTTCTGGTTTTTTGATGCTGATTGCTTCAGTTTCTTTTGCGCAGGAAATTGTAGTTCACGATCCAGTGGTCTTCAAACAAAAAGACACTTATTATCTATTTTGTACAGGAAACGGAATCAGTGTTTTCAGTTCAAAAGATTTGAAAAAATGGAATAAAGAACCACAGGTTTTTGCCGAAAAACCAATTTGGGCAGATGGCGTTGCGGCTGATTTTAAAAATCATATTTGGGCGCCGGATATTTCATTTCACAACAACACCTATTATTTGTATTATTCTGTTTCTGCTTTTGCTAAAAATACATCGGCAATTGGTGTTGCCACTAATACGACTTTAGATCCAAAAGATAAAAACTACAAATGGGTCGATCAGGGAATTGTAATTCAATCACAGCCAAACAGAGATATGTGGAATGCCATTGATCCCAATTTGGTTTTTGATGAAAACAATACGCCTTGGCTTTCATTTGGTTCTTTTTGGGAAGGATTGAAATTGGTAAAATTAAATCCCGATTTAAAATCAATTGCTCAGCCTCAAGAATGGTATACAATTGCAAAACGCAAAAGAACTTTCGAATTAGCAGATTCAGACCCAGGAGATGGCGCGCTCGAAGCTCCTTTTATCTTCAAGAAAAACGGTTATTATTATCAATTTCTTTCTTGGGATTTATGCTGTCGCGGAGAAAAAAGCACTTATAAAGTCGTTGTTGGAAGATCTAAAAATGTAACGGGACCTTATTTGGATAAAGAAGGAAAACAACTCGATCAAGGCGGAGGAAGTTTAGTAGTTCAAGGCGACGAAAACTATTTTGGAGTAGGACATAACAGCGCTTATACTTTTGATGGAAAAGATTATATGTTTTACCATGCTTATGAAAAGAAAACCAAAGGAACGCCAAGATTAGTAATTCGAGAAATGCAATGGGACGCCGATTTATGGCCTGTTTTAAAATAGAATACAAAAGTAATGATGAAATACAACTTACCAATTTTAACGATTTTCATGTCACTTCTAGTTTTGGTTTCCTGTAAAGAGACCAAAAACAATGTGGTGCAGAATAAAACATCGGCCTTAAAAGCAGGTTACGAAATCGAACCGGTTAACATTCAAAATGTAAAACTAACCGATTCTTTCTGGCTTCCAATTATTAAAAGAGTACAGGAAGTAACGATAGAATACGCCATTAAAAAATGTGACGAAGAGGGGCGTTTTGAAAACTTTTTAATTGCCGGAAAGCAAAAAACAGGAACAACAAGAGGAGATATGCCTTTTGATGATACCGATGTTTACAAAATTATCGAAGGAGCGTCGAATACTTTAATTAGCGCACCAAATCCGAAATTGGAAAGAGTTTTGGATTCTATGATTGCCATTGTAAAAATTGGTCAAGAGCCAGATGGATATATTACAACTTGGAGAACTATAAATCCTGCAAAACCGCCAGCACCTTGGGTTCCTGTAATCGAAGGAAAACGTTGGGAATCTTTACAGATTAGCCACGAATTGTATAATCCGGGACATTTAATTGAAGTCGCTATCGTGCATTACGAAGCAACAGGAAAAACCAATTTCCTAGACATTGCCATAAAAGCTGCCGATATGTTGGTAAGAACTTTTGGCGATAATCCAGGTCAAGTAAAAGGAGTTCCGGGACATCAGATTGTAGAAACTGGGTTATTGAAATTATATCAAATTACAGGAAAAGAAGATTATCTGAAATTGGCAAAATACTATTTGGACAATCGCGGAAATCCAAACAATCATAAATTATACGGAGAATATGCTCAGGATCACATGCCGGTTATAGAACAAAAAGAAGCCGTAGGACATGCCGTTCGCGCCGTTTATATGTATGCAGGAATGACCGATATTGTGGCACTGACTAAGGATAAAGCCTATGAAAATGCTGTAAATACAATATGGAATAATATGGTGAACAAAAAAATGTACATCACAGGCGGAATCGGATCCAGACATGATGGAGAAGCTTTTGGAGCTAATTACGAATTGCCAAATCTAACGGCTTACAATGAAACTTGTGCGAGCAATTGGTGATGTGTATTGGAATCACAGATTACATAATTTATACGGAAAATCAGAGTATTTTGATGTCATCGAAAGAACCATGTACAACGGATTAATTTCGGGTATTTCGCTTGACGGAAAACAATTTTTCTATCCAAATGCCTTAGAAGCAGATGGTGTTTATAAATCAAACAGAGGTTCTTGTACACGTCAAGGTTGGTTTGATTGTTCTTGCTGTCCGACAAATTTAATTCGTTTTATTCCATCAATTCCAGGATTGATTTATTCGAAAACAAAAAACGATTTGTATGTGAATTTATATGCTTCAAACAATGCTTCTTTCACATTAGGAAAAACAGATTTACAGATTTCGCAACAGACTTCTTATCCTTGGAATGGAAAAGTTGGAATCTCAGTTAATCCTAAAAAAGAAAGCAAATTCACGATTAAACTTAGAGTTCCAGGTTGGGCAAGAAATGAAGTTTTACCAGGAGATTTATATACGTATAAAAAAGCTTCTACTCAAAAACCAACTATTACTGTAAATGGAGAAGTATTGGCAATTCAGCCTGAAAATGGCTATTTCAATGTGACCAGAAATTGGAAAAAAGGAGACAAAATCGCTCTTAATTTCCCGATGGAAGTTCAAGAAGTTGAAACGAATTCTAAAGTTGAAACAAACAAAAACAAAGTGTCTTTAGAATATGGTCCGCTAGTTTATGCTGTTGAAGAAATCGACAATAAAAACAACTTTGATAAAATAGATATTTCTTCTTCAGATACTTTTAAAGTGAGAAAAGAAGCGAATTTACTGCAAGGTGTAAATGTGATCGAAAATTCAAAATTCAAAGCCATTCCCTATTATTCTTGGTCAAATCGCGGAGTTGGGAAAATGAAAGTGTGGATTGATTTTAAAGACTGAATTAATTCCTTACCAATAAATTAAATACAAACAAACCAGTATAACATGCAAACAAACATATTAAAAAATTGGGCACTTTCAGCCATTGTTTTTGTAAGTGTTTCTTCCTGTACAGATAAAAAAGCAGAAAAAGAGTTGACTAAAAAAGAAGCGGCTACTACAAAAACAACCTTAACTAATAAACCTATTGTTTTGCAAAGAGCAGATCCTTTTATCTATAAGCATACAGATGGGTATTACTATTTTACAGGATCGATACCAACGTACGATGCTATAGAGTTAAGACGTGCCAAGTCTATTGATGAACTTCAAAATGCTGAAACCTTTAGAGTATGGGAAAAACATAAGAGCGGACCAATGAGCCGTCATGTTTGGGCTCCTGAAATTCATTATTTAGATGGAAAATGGTACGTGTATTTTGCGGCAAGCGAAGAAAATGATATTTGGAAATTAAGACCGTATGTTTTGGAGTGTACAGGTCAGGATCCTTTACATGATAAGTGGATTGAACTTGGACAAATGCAGGCGGCTGACGCAGATCCAAAAAGTTTTACCGATTTTTCTCTAGACGGGACTGTATTTGAGCATAAAAATAAACGCTATTTCTGTTGGGCAGAAAAAACAGGTGGACAGTTCGCCGCT
This sequence comes from Flavobacterium ginsengisoli, assembly GCF_029625315.1. Classification (NCBI taxonomy): domain Bacteria; kingdom Pseudomonadati; phylum Bacteroidota; class Flavobacteriia; order Flavobacteriales; family Flavobacteriaceae; genus Flavobacterium; species Flavobacterium ginsengisoli. Next base: position 3,464,808 of record NZ_CP121110.1, on the reverse strand, counting down.
TCTAATTTGTATTTGGCCGAAATGGAATCGCCCGTAAAACTAAAAACTGTTCAATTTATGCTAACGACTCCAGATTATGATTGGGAACGCATAGGTTTTTGGGTAAATGAAGGCCCTGCAGTTCTTAAACACAAAGGGAAAATTTACATTACTTTTTCGGCAAGTGCTACAGGTTCTTGTTATAGTATGGGAATGATGGAAGCAGATGAAAACGCTGATTTACTAGATAGAAATTCTTGGAAAAAATCCAGATATCCAGTATTAAAAACCAACGAAGCAAAGAAAATTTATGGACCAGGACATAACTCGTTTACAGTAGATGAAAACGGAGAACCATTAGTAATTTATCATGCAAGAGATTACGAAAAAGCTGTTGGCGATCCAAAAGTTGTACCTGCGACAGATAAAAGACCGTTGAAAGAAATTATTGCAGATCCGCTGTATGATCCTAATCGTCATGCAAGAATGATGAAATTAAAATTTGATAAAAACGAGACACCAATATTCGAATTTAACTAAAAACGTCAAATAATAATGACGAAAATTAGTCCGAAAGTAAGTCAGTTTAAAGTAAATGGAAGCAAAGTTTAGTACAATTTTCCAGCTTATTCTGTGACCTTCTTGAAGATTAAGATGAAATAATCGCAACATTATAAATGTAACATTGACATTTATTTTCTGTTTTAGGCTTAAATCTTTGTTTTGATGCATTTTTTGTAAAAATTAAGGAGCAGAATTTTATTAAGTGTTTTTTGTACACTTATAAAATTTTAATAATTATATTTGTCAATATTTTAAAATAAAATACGAATGAAAAATTATGTAATAGGATTGGACTACGGAACAGATTCTGTTCGTGCGGTGCTTATTGACACAGAAAATGGGCAGGAGTTGGCATCGAATGTTTCTCATTACAAAAGATGGAAAAACAAGCAATATTGTGACGCTTCTATAAACCAATTTCGTCAGCATCCTTTGGATCATATCGAAGGATTGGAAATTACAATTCAAAATGTTGTAAAAGAAAGTAATGTTAATCCGGCATTGGTTCGCGGAATCTGTATTGATACAACAGGATCTTCTCCAGTTCCAGTTACAAAAGATGGAACGCCATTGGCATTAACAAAAGGTTTTGAAGAAAATCCAAATGCCATGATGGTTTTATGGAAAGACCATACTTCTATAAATGAAGCAAACGAAATTAACGAACTGGCAGTAAGTTGGGGTGGAGAAGACGTAACAAAATACGTTGGAGGAATTTATTCTTCTGAATGGTTTTGGGCAAAAATCCTTCATATCGCAAGACAAGACGAAGCGGTTAGAAATGCAGCACACACTTGGATGGAACACTGCGATTTAATGACGTATTTGTTAATTGAAGATAAAGATTTAAAAACCTTCAAAAGAAGCCGTTGCGCAGCGGGTCATAAAGCAATGTGGCACGCAGACTGGAACGGATTACCGCCAGTTGAATTCTTAGAAAAACTGCATCCATATTTAGCGACTTTACGTGGCAATTTATATGATGAAACTTATACGTCAGACTTAGTTGCTGGAAAATTAAGCCAAGAATGGGCAGATCGTTTAGGACTTTCTACAGAAACAGTTGTGGCTGTTGGAACTTTCGACGCGCATTCTGGAGCAGTTGGAGCTAAAATCGAAGAGAATACTTTGGTTCGTGTTATGGGAACTTCAACTTGTGATATTCTTGTTGGTTCTTATGATGAGGTTGGAACAAAAACAGTTAGAGGAATTTGCGGACAAGTTGATGGATCTGTAATTCCAGGATTTATTGGTTTAGAGGCAGGACAATCTGCTTTTGGTGATTTATTGGCTTGGTACAAAGAACTTTTAATGTGGCCGACAGAACATTTATTAGGAACATCTTCTGTTTTAAATGATGCTCAAAAAGAGCAGTTAAGAGAAGAATTCAGTGATAAATTAATTGTGGAATTAACGAAAGAAGCAGAGAAAATACCAGTTTCAGAAAGTCTTCCAATTGCTTTAGACTGGATTAACGGAAGACGAACTCCAGATGCAAATCAAGAAGTAAAAAGTGCCATTTCAAACCTTTCTTTAGGAACAAAAGCGCCTCATATTTTTAAAGCTTTAGTAAACGCAATCTGTTTTGGAGCGAAGAAAATTGTAGATCGTTTCGAAGAAGAAGGAGTGAAAATTGACAGCGTTATCGGAATTGGCGGTGTTGCTCGTAAATCTCCTTTTATTATGCAGACTTTGGCTAACGTTTTAAACAAGCCAATTAAAGTGGCGACTTCAGACCAAACTCCTGCTTTAGGAGCGGCAATTTATGCAGCGGTTGCAGCTGGAATTTATCCAAACGTAATAGAAGCGAGCCAGAAAATCGGAAGTGATTTTGACGGAGAATATTTCCCTCAAACAGATAAAGTTGAAGCGTATCATAAACTGCTTTTAGGATACGAAAAATTAAGTGCTTTTGCAGATCCAACTATTAAAATTTCTCAAAATGAGTTCTCTTTATAAAGATTTAAAACAAGAATGTTATGAAGCCAATATGCAGTTAAATGCATTGAATTTGGTGGTTTATACTTTCGGAAATGTAAGCGCTGTAGACAGAAAAAATGGTGTTTTTGCCATTAAACCAAGCGGTGTTCCTTACGAAGATTTAAAACCTGAAGATATCGTAATTGTCGATTTTGATAATAATGTTATCGAAGGCACAATGCGTCCGTCATCTGACACAAAAACACACGCTTATTTATACAAAAATTGGCCAAATATTGGTGGCGTTGCACATACTCACGCAACATATTCTGTGGCTTGGGCACAATCTCAGCAAGATATTCCGATTTTCGGAACAACGCATGCCGATCACTTAACGGCTGATATTCCGTGTGCGCCCCCGATGGCAGATCATTTAATTGAAGGAAACTACGAGCACAATACCGAATTCAGATTTTGGATTGTTTCAAAGAAAAAAATCTTTCTTATGAAGAAGTAGAAATGATTTTAATTGGAAATCACGGCCCGTTTGCATGGGGAAAAAATGCTTGCAAAAGCGGTTTACAACAGTAAAGTCTTAGAAGTTGTCGCAGAAATGGCGTACCTGACTTTACAAATCAACCCAAATGCACCAAGATTAAAAGATTCATTAATTAAGAAACATTACAACCGTAAACACGGAAAAGATTCGTACTACGGACAGTAAATGATTTTAGAGTGCAGATTTTAGATTAAAGAAAATAGAATAAAGAACATAGAGAAAAGACTTTCGTTAATCGTGAACTTTTAGACAAAGAAAAACGATTTGACGGTTAAACAAATAAACGATTAAACAACATGATAGATATATCTCAAAAAGAAGTATGGTTTGTAGTAGGAAGCCAAGAATTATACGGTGAAGAAACACTTAGAAAAGTAGCAGAACATTCTCAAATAATGGCAAAAGGATTAGATGCTTCATCTTCAATTCCAGTAAAAGTAGTTTACAAAGATGTGGTAAAATCTCCTTCGCAGATTTTAGACGTTTGTTTGGCCGCGAATTCTGAGAAAAATTGTATCGGAATTATTGCTTGGATGCATACTTTCTCTCCAGCAAAAATGTGGATTGGCGGATTAAATATTCTTAAAAAACCATTATGCCATTTGCATACACAATACAATGCTGAAATTCCGTGGGGAAGCATCGATATGGATTTCATGAACTTGAACCAATCGGCTCACGGAGATCGTGAATTTGGTTTCATGATGTCTAGATTACGTAAAAAACGTAAAGTTGTAGTTGGACATTGGGAAGATCAAAGAGTTCAAAAACAACTAGGAATCTGGTCTAGAGTGGTTTTGGGTTGGGATGAACTTCAAAACCTAAAAGTAGCTCGTATTGGAGATAATATGCGTGAAGTTGCCGTTACAGAAGGTGATAAAGTTGAGGCGCAAATTCGTTTCGGAATGTCTGTAAACGGATACGATTCTTCAGACGTTACAAAACATATTGAGAAAGTAACAGACAAACAATTAGCTGATTTATTGGCAGTTTATGAGTCTTCTTATAACTTAACAGATTCTTTAAAAGAAGGCGGAGCACAAAGAAGTTCATTAGTAGAAGCGACAAAAATCGAATTAGGATTAAGAGCTTTTCTTGAAGAAGGAGGATTTGGAGCTTTCACAGATACATTTGAAAACCTTGGAGTTTGGAAACAATTGCCAGGAATTGCAACACAAAGATTAATGGCCGATGGTTATGGTTTTGGTGGAGAAGGAGACTGGAAAACTGCTGCAATGGTTAGAGCTTTAAAAGTAATGTGTATTGGTTTAGAAGGCGGAACTTCTTTCATGGAAGATTACACGTACCATTTTACACCACAAAAATCATACGTTTTGGGTTCTCACATGTTGGAAATCTGTCCATCAATCGCTGACGGAAAACCTTCTTGCGAAGTGCATCCATTAGGAATTGGCGGGAAAGAAGATCCAGCTCGTTTGGTGTTTAATTCTCCTGCAGGAGACGCCATCAATGTTTCTTTGGTTGATATGGGAACTCGTTTCCGTTTAATTGTAAACGAAGTTGAAGCTGTTAAACCAATGGCAGAATTACCAAAACTTCCTGTTGCTAGAGTTTTATGGGATTGTAAGCCAAATTTAGAAGTTGCGGCAACAGCTTGGATTTTAGCTGGAGGAGCTCACCACACGGTTTACAGCCAATCGATTACAACAGAATATATGGAAGATTTTGCAGATATTGCTGGAATCGAATTATTGGTAATTGATGAAAAAACAACTGTAAGAGAATTCAAAGATAAAATCAATGCTAACGAAGCATATTTCCATTTATTCCAACACGGCCTATAAGGCGGTAAAATGTAATTTGTTAGATGTTAAATGTGAAAAAAAAGAAAAAGGTGATTTTTACATTTATAAAATGATTAAATTTCACATCTGACATTTTATATCTAACATCTAACTTTTACAAACCAAAAAACTACAATTTATGAATGTATTAAAACGCTCTCTTTTCATATTAAGCATGCTTGGTATTGCTATAGTTTCAGTTCAGTGTAAAGGCGATAAAAAAGCTGATACAGAAAAAGCTGAAACCGATGCAAAAGCTTTAGTTACAATTGACAAATCGGAATACGGAACTACTGCTAAAGGCGAAAAAGTAGAAAGCTATAAACTGAAAAATCAAAACGGGATGGAAGTAGACATCATCACTTTTGGCGGAAGAATTACAGATTTGAAAGTGCCTAATAAAGCAGGTGTTTCTGAAAATGTAGTAATCGGATTCAGTTCTCTAGCGCAATACGAAAAAGAAAATCCATTTTTTGGAGCTTTAATTGGAAGATACGGAAACCGAATTGCAAAAGGTAAATTTTCATTAGACGGAAAAGATTATCAATTGGCAATTAACAATGCGCCAAATGCTTTACACGGTGGTCCGCAAGGATTTTTTAATGTGGTTTGGAAAGCTGATGAGGTTAAATCTGGTGAAACAGCATCTTTAAAATTGTCTTACTTAAGTAAAGATATGGAAGAAGGTTATCCTGGAAACTTAAAGGTTTTTGTGACTTATACATTGACAAATGACAATCAGTTAGAAGTTTTATACGAAGCAACAACAGACAAAAAAACGGTTGTTAACTTAACGCAAGCATTCATATTTCAATTTATCTGGAGATTTCACCAAGACAATCTTAGATCACGAATTGACATTAAATGCAGATAAATTAGTTCCAGTTGATGCAGATTTGATTCCGACAGGAAAATTAGAAGATGTTGCTGGTACGCCTTTCGATTTCAGAACGCCAAAATTAATTGGAAAAGACATTAATGCTAAAAATGATCAATTACAAAAAGGAAAAGGTTATGATCACTGCTGGGTGTTGAATAACCCTGAAAAAGGAAAAACAATAATTGCAAAAGTATATCACGCAGCAAGCGGAAGAGTTATGGAAATGACAACAGACGAGCCTGGAATTCAGTTCTATTCTGGAAATTTCCTTGACGGAACGTTGCCAATGCCAAACGGAGGAACTTTTGCACATAGAACAGGATTATGTTTAGAAACAGAACATTATCCAGATTCTCCAAACCAGAAAAATTTTCCAACAACGGTTCTAAACCCTGGAGAAAATTATAAAACTAAAACTACTTTTAAATTCTCGGTAAAAAAATAGTTTTAGAATCTGTTAATTAGTTTAGTAATTCTCTAAAAACCTCGAAAGTGTCTGACTTTCGGGGTTTTTTGTTTTGAAGATTATTTAGTTTCAAAGAAATATTTTTTCAACCCTATTTCTGTCATTTGATTCTTATATTTGGAGTTAATAATCAAACCTAAAAAATTAAAAGAGAGGCCAAAAATTACTTAAATGAGAATAACTATAAATCAAAAAAACAAATTTAATACAGCAATTTCGTTTTTATTTTTTCTGTTTTTCCAATGCATAAATGCGCAGATAACATTGACTCATAATGTTGGAACAACACTTGTTAAGACTAGTATGTATACTTGCGATAGAGATGAAGCCTGGTCGAAGTTATTTACATTATCAGATTTTGGTATAAAACCAAACGAACAATTTGTTATTAGATCGGGACAAATTGGAATTAGTAAATCTGATGAAGGTTCAAATTTATATTTTACTGTCTATAGTATCGACGACAATTTTCCTGTTTTCTTTTATTCTTCATTTCCAAGAACGGTGCTTGGAAGCCGTAGTTTTAATCCAACGAGAGTTATTAATGGTGCTCCAGAAATTTTCCAGTTTGATTTTGATGAACCAATAGTTGTTCCAGCTGGAACTAAAAGAATAATGGTCACAGTGCATAAGATAAAAGATATTTATAATCCAAAGTCGGGAGAAGTCTTTATTGCGGGTACTGCACAAGACAATGGAGAATCGTGGTATTTAGGCTGTGACTTAAATCATGGACTATCGCGTACTACAGATTTGACTATTCCTGTTCCAGATGCAAATTTTTATATTAATGTGACGGGCGAAGTATTTGATACAAAAAGTTTAGGACCAATCACTAGAATCTCACATAACCTCAATGACGAATTAATAGATACTGGTATACATTCATGTACATCGGCATATATTTATTGGGCAAGAACTTTTAACTTAAAAGATTTTGGTATATCAAATAATGAGGAATTTATAATTAATTCAGGGCAAGTTGGAATTAACAAAACAGGTTGGCTAGCTGAAATTAGTTTTAATATCTATGAAATTGATGATAATTTCCCATGTTCTTTCTCTGAAAAAAAATTAATAGGAAGCAGTCAATATGAAGAGCTGCGGCCGAGTATTGATGAGAACTCTCAGATTATACAAGTAGATTTTGATAAACCAATCAAAATTCCAGCTGGTGTAAAAAAAATTCTGGTAGAAGTTCATAAAGGAATTGTTTATGGAGATGGAGTTGCCTTTATAGCGGGTACAACACAAAGTGAGGGCGTGTCATGGCAACGAGGTTGTACAACACTAGTAGGATATCCTGATCTTGGAAATGGCTATGTTTCGACTGCTGATTTTGGAAAACCGCAAGCCAATTTTTATATCAACGTGACAGGAAATGTAAATAAGGTTAAAAATAATGTTTTTGAAATGAACATTTCGAATATATGTTCTGAATTCTTAAAAGAATTTAGTGTTAGTGATCAGTCAAAAATTGCTTCAATTATATGGGATTTCGGAGATCCAGATTCAGGAGCAAATAATGTTTCTACGGATTTATCTCCCTTTCATGATTTTTCGGCCGATGGAAAATATACTATTACCGCCAAGGTTACTGGCAAAGATGGAACTGTTGAAAATTTATCGGAAACAATTGATGTGAAAGAACCGCCTAAAGCATATGGAATCAATAATATTTACGCTTGTGAAAATAGTTTAAACACAGGATTTTCTACCTCTTTTGATACTTCAACAGTTACGCAGCAGGTTTTGGGAACTCAAACTGAAAAAATAGTTACTTTCATAGACAGCAAAGGCAATAAGTATGAAACATTGCCAAACCCATTCGCAAATACAGTTAAAGATAGAGAAACGATTACTGTTAGGGTAAGTCACGATGACAATCCTTGTTGCTATTCTGAAACTACATTTGATTTAATTGTAAATCAATTGCCAAATTTATCTCCAATTTCAGATTTGGTTGTTTGTGATAATGGAAATGGTTTTGCTCAATTTGATTTAAAACCAATAGAGACAATTTTAGAAACTTCTGCTGACTTAAAAGCTGAATTTTATCATCAAAACGGGCAGAAGATACAAGGGTCATTAAATGCAGTTGCGAATCTAATAGCCAAAGAAGAAAAAATTACTGTCAAGGTTGTCAATACGAATACGAATTGTTATAATGAATCGACATTTAAATTAATAGTAAGTCCGGTTCCTGCTTGCAAATTCTTTACAAGAATTAATAGGCTGTGATGATAACAATGATGGAATTTCGGAATATTTTGACACTTCAAATGTTGAATTAACCGTTTTAGGAAATCAACAAGGAATGAAAGTTTCTTATTTTGATAATAATGGAAATCCATTAGCAAGTCCGTTGCCAAATCCTTATACAAATGCAACTAAAAATCAAGAAATAATAACTGTTAGAGTAACTAATATTTTAACCAATTGTTATAAGGAAACAACATTAGTTTTAAAAACAACTTCGCAACCTCAAATTAATAAACCATCCAATAAATATGCCTGCGATGAAGGAAATGGTTTTGCCACTTTTGATATGTCCGGCATAGAAAAAGAAATTATAGGAAATCAATCAGGGCTTAAAGTAATGTATTTTGATAATAACGGAAACCAATTGGCAAGCCCATTTCCAGCCTTATTTCGAAATACACAGTCAAAATCCCAAACAATAAAAGTAAAAGTAGAAAACCAAACCAATAGCCTTTGCAATTCTGAAACAAATTTTGATTTATTGGTGAACGAATTGCCTACTGTAAAGGTCGAAAAAACATATTTTCTATGTAATCTAGAGACTTCTTTACATGTAAATGTTGAGAATAATTTAGATAGTTACAGCTGGAAATTTGGCGAGGATAATGTTATTTCAAATACTAACGAAGCAGATTTGGTAAATGCAGGAAAGTATACTCTTGTGGTTGGAAAAATTCAAAACGATATTTATTGTGAAAACAAATTTGAGTTTGAATTGATACGATCGACTCTTCCAACTATTAAAGAAGTAAGATACAAGGAATTGTCAGATAACAATTTTATTGAAATTATCCCAACATTCGAAGGGAATCTAGAATATTCTATAGATGGTATAAATTATCAGGATAGTAATTATTTTTCTAATGTTCAGGGCGGAACTTATATTTCTTATCTGAGAGATAAAGAGGGTTGCGGTGAAGACACTAAAGAAGTTACAGTAATTGATTATCCTAAATTTTTCACACCAAATAGCGATGGTCATAATGATCTTTGGCAGATAGCAAGTAGTAAAAAATACCCAAATTCAAAAATATCCATATTTGACAGATATGGCAGATTATTGAAAGAACTTTTTGCAAATGATCTAGGTTGGGACGGATTCTACAATGGAGCAGAAATGCCGACAGATGATTATTGGTTTAGAGCTAATTTTGATAATAAGACTATTTTTTCAGGACATTTTTCATTAAAAAGATAATTTGCTGGAATAAATTTTACAGCAACGGTTTTTAAATCTATCAGAAAATTATAAAACAAAAACTATTTTTAAGGTTTCTGTTCAAAAGAATTGTTTAGTTCTAATTTTAAGAAAAAATGAAGATCTTAATAGGAATTATTATTTGATATTCTTTAGTGTAAATGTTTATTTTTACGCGAATTATTATATCATTTATGCTAAAAATATTATCCGTAATTTTCTTTTTATCGTTAGGTTGTTATGCACAAGGTGAGGCAAACATTTGGTATTTTGGAGATTTGTCAGGGGTTGATTTTAATGGTGTATTACCAGTTTCTTTAAAAGACAGCCAAATGTATGCAGATGGCGGATGTTCGAGTATTTCTAATGCAAACGGAGAATTGTTATTTTATACTAACGGAGTGGTTGTTTGGGACAAGCTTCATAATAAAATGTCAAACGGAAGCAATTTAGGAGGCAGTTATGTAATAGGCCAATCAACAATTATAATTCCCAAACCAGGATCAAATAATATTTATTATATAATAACAAGTCCAGGATTAGATATAAACATGAATTCGTCTACAAAATATACAGAAGTAGATATGAATTTAAATGGCGGATTAGGAGATGTGACTGTCAATAAAAATGTACCAATTGCAACTGGTACTTGCAGAAATATAGCGGCTATAAAAAAACCAAATGATATCGATTACTGGTTTATTCTCCATAATGAAATTGATGACAAATTTTATGTTTACAGTATTACTTCTGCGGGAATTATCACTAATCCAATAGTAAGTAGCTCTAAATCTGCAAATGATGGAGGTTTGTTTTTTTCAGGATATTTAAAGTTTTCACCAGATGGATCAAAAATTGCAATGGCAGCCTATGGTGCAGGAACAACTTTATTTGACTTTGATGTCAATAACGGACTAATATCTAATCCACAGATTATAAATAATCATTATGACTGTTATGGAGTTGAATTTTCTCCTTCAGGAGATGTTTTATATACAACCAGATCTGATATATATAAAAATCAATTAATTCAATACGATTTAACGGCTTCAAATATTCAGTCTACTGAAAAAATTATAGGTAGCGGTCACAATATGGGATTTTACGGTTCTATGTCGTCCTTGCAATATGCTCCTGATGGCAAAATATATCTTTCATTTACCAATTCTTATGCCTTAGGTGTTATTAATGATCCTGATAACCTGGGGCCTAGTTGCAATTATAATCCTGCAGCTCTTAATATCTTTGGAGAAACCAATGCAGATCTCCCACAGTTTGTAAGGTCAGTACTTGATTTTTCAATAAAAACAAAGAATAATTGTTTGGGAGAAAACACCTCGTTTTCATTAACAGGCAGTCAAAACCTTGTGTCTATAGTTTGGGATTTTGGTGATGGGACTACAAGCACAGATAAAAATCCTTCTCATACATATACTTCAGCAGGAAAATATATTGTCTCTGTATCTGCTACAAGTGCACTTGGAAAAAATCTCAAAAGGAAAAAAGAGGTGCATATTTCACAAATACCTATAGCAACCCAACCTCAAAACGTATTAGTTTGCGACAACGATAATGATGGATTGTATTCTTTTGACTTAACTGCGCAGAACAAAGCTATATTAAATGGACAAGATCCTGATTTGTTTATAGTAAATTATTTTTCTAATAATAAAATAATTGATTCACCTGAAAATTACATTAATTCGGTTTCTTATCAGGAGGAAACTATAACTGCCGAAGTTTCAAATAAAAACAATACAGAATGTAAAAGCATCACAACTTTTAAAATTGATGTATTTGACACGCCATTTCCTAATTTATCCACAGCAATTCAGGATTTAGTTTCATGCGATAATTCAAGTTTTGGAAGTGACAATGATGGTAAAGTTATTTTTGATTTGACTCAAAGAGCTACGGCTATTTTAAACGGGCAGTCAGCGATGCAATTTCTCTTATCCTATTATAAAGATGAAACCTTAACACAGCCTATTCTTACTCCAGAAAATTATCAAAACACAAACTTAAAAGAAACTATTTTTGTCAAATTGGTTAATAAAGATAATCCCAATTGTGTAGCGGTTACTTCATTCAAAATTGAAGTTTTGGTTTTGCCAGATATCAATAATGCAATTGATTTAAAGCAATGTGATGATAATATTGATGGTTTTAGTGCTTTTAATTTAGAAGAATCCATCAGTAAAATAACTTCCAATGTAAACAATGAAGATATTTCTTTTTTTAAAACTGCCCAAGATGCACAAAATAGTACTAATCCTATTTTGAATACAACAAATTATATTAATCAGGTTGCTAGTGTCGACAGAGTATTTGTTCGTGTAACCAATAAAAATGGATGTTACAGAACCGCACAATTAAATCTTATCGTATCTACAACTCAAATACCGAAATCTTTTAGAAAAAGCTTTGTGCAATGTGATGATGCAATTTTAGGCACAAATACAGACGGAATTGCATCTTTTGATTTTAGTGACGTAACCAATCAAATTCAAAATATATTTCCAGCAGGACAGCAGTTAGATATTACGTTTTATACAAATTTATCGGATGCACTTGCAGAGAAAAATAATATTTTAGACATCTCAAATTATAGAAATACAGGATCTCCAAATACTCAAGATATTTATGTACGTGTAGATAATAAATTAAGTAATGACTGTTTAGGGTTAGAAAATTGCATTACCCTTACGGTTGAACCAATTCCATTAATACAACCAATGGAGCAAATTCATTGTGACGATGATCATGACGGATTATATGCCTTTGATACATCAGCAATTGAAAACAATTTATTGAATGGTTTAAACAATGTTACGGTTTCGTATTTTGATCAAAATAATAATGAGTTATCAAGTCCGTTGCCAAATCCTTTTATAACATCGACACAAACAATAAGTGTTGTTGTTAGCAATAATAATTTACCATCTTGTTCTTTTGCAAGTACCTTGAAGTTTATCGTTGATGACTTGCCTCAAGCTTTTCCTATTGACGCATCCTTAACTACTGTTTGTGATGATGAAGTAGATCCAGCTCTGCAAGACGGAAAATACGCGTTTGACACTTCTGATTTTCAAAATACAATTCTTGGAGGACAAACCGGAATGATTGTAAAATATTCAGATGGTAATAATATTGAATTGCCGAGTCCGTTGCCCAACCCTTTTATTACTTCTTCTCAAAATATAAAGGTTGAAGTTAGCAATCCTTTAAATTCTTCTTGTATTGCCAGTACAATTATTCCGTTTATTGTACGACCAAAACCGGTTATTAAATTAGAAGGAGAGGAGCTGGTGTGCAGTGATCTGCCAACTTTTACAAAAATTATCAATGCAGGTTTATTAGATGAAACTCAAAAAGGAAATTATAGCTATAGCTGGACATTTAATGGTAATTTAATTGAAAGAGAAAACAATTATGATTTGACTGTAAATAAAAAAGGAATTTATAAAGTAGAAGTGCTTGATAACGAAGGGTGTTCTGCAACAAGAACCATTACAGTAAATGCATCTGATAAAGCAACATTAGAAATAGAAGTTGTCGATATGTCTTCAGATAATGCGATAACAGTTTTGGCTACTGGTGCTGGCGATTATGTTTTTTCTTTGGATGATAAAAATGGTGATTATCAAACAAGCAATATATTTACAAATGTGCCTGCAGGAATACACAATGTTTTTGTTAAAGACTTAAATGGTTGCGGTGTTGTTGCACAAGAAGTTGCAATTTTAGGAATTCCTAATTATTTTACTCCCAATCAAGACGGGTATAATGATACATGGAATTTAAAAGGAATAAATCCTATATTCACCTCAAAGACTAGTGTACAAATTTTTGATCGCTATGGTAAATTTATAAAACAAATTAATCCAATAGGAGAAGGTTGGGACGGAACATATTTAGGACAGCAAATGCCTTCGGCAGATTATTGGTATTCAATTCAACTAGAAGACGGAAGAATCTTTAAGGGGCATTTTAGTTTAAAGAGGTAAAACATACTAAGGCATATTCTGCAATGGTAAAAAAGTAAAAAAATGGCATATAAACATCTATTTAAAGCATCATTAAATTGGATTTCAAACAAAAGTTCAGAAAATACAACTTCAAAAATTTACACCAAAAACCATCAAATTCAAATTGAAGGAAAACCCGTTTTAGATATTTCAGTCGCAAAAGCCTTCAAAGGCGATCCAGTATTATATAATCCAGAAGATTTATTATTGAGCAGTTTAGTTTCTTGTCACATGATGTCATACTTATATGTCTGCTCCCAAAACGGAATAGAAGTTTTAGAATATTCAGATAATGCTGAAGCAACTTTAGAAGTAAATCAAGATGGAAGCGGGAGTTTTACAGAAGTTAGATTGAATCCAAATGTTACGATTGGAAACTCATATAAAATAGAATTGGCTTTAGAACTTCATAAAAAAGCAAACCAACTATGTTTTATTGCTAATTCATGCAATTTTCCTGTTTTGCATGAGGCGAGTTGTAAAGCAATTTAAAAAATAAAAATCAATATGGTTTTCCGTAATATTCTAAAGGGACTATTCGGGTTATTTGCTTTAGAGATTTATTAAATCTCGACGAAAGATTTTTTAACTTTAAAACAATTAAATTATGGAAGCAATTCAAGCAATTAAACCAGGCCCAAAACCTAAAACACCAGACGGGACACCAGATGAAAGAAGAAGGGTCACTCCTCCAAATCAACCAAAACATCCAATTTTAAAACCTCATATCCATAAACCAAAGGATTAGACACAGGAGTGTTGTTTTGAAATAAGGTAATAAAAAAACCTCTTCCGTTAAGAAGAGGTTTTTAAGTACCATTTACGGTTGAATTGTCGAATTTGTTTGTTGAAGATTTAAAGAAATTATCTTATGCATATAGGCAATTACAGAGATAAGATTAACTTAATAAAAGGAAGAAGTTTACTTTACTTTTTAATTTTATTTAGGTCAAAACAAACTTATTATCTTTAATAGTTAAAGAATTAAAAATCTCACAAAAAATGATTTTATTTGTAATGTAAAGTAATCTAAAAAAAGCTATTATATTCAAATGAAAGGTACTCAAGATAATCTTACAGAAGTCAAGTTTCAATATTTTTCTTTAAAATTTACGCCTCTAAATCATCTAAAAGATAAACTTGATAGTAACGACATTATGAGAAATGTCATTACATATATATCAAGAAAACTTCAAGAGGATAGAGAGGGACATCTTATTGACAGACATGAAGGCAGACCTAATAGTATGAGAGAGCTTTTTATGAATAGAGCTGTTTTTATTCCTAAGGATAGGAGAATTAGATGCTCAATGGCATTGTTAAGAAGTGGAAGAGAACCACTATTGAAGCCAAAAGAGCAATTTAAATTAGTATCTATGAATGTTCTTGGGAGTATTGCCGAAGAAACACATTTTTTTATAGATTATAGTAAAGGATTTTCTGTCATATGTATAGAATATCAGCATTTTGGTCCACGTTTATCAGATATTGAGTATTATTTTAGAAATGTTGCGCATAAAGTTCTTAAGCAGAGTAAAGCAACTGAAGTAAACTTATTTATGGATGTTTCAATAGATAAAGCTTTAAACAATATGAAAAACGTATTAAACATGGATATTAAAGTTCAGCCAAAAAATCTACCTCAACTTGATGCGGATATACAAGGAAGATATTTTAGCGGTATGAACAATATCGCTAATACTTTAAAGCCAAAGTATATTAAAATTGAAACCTTCTTTCAAACACCAGGCAAAGGAATTAAAAGTACGGAATTGAATAAAGAAGCTAATAAGATGTTTATGGAAATGCTACAAAGATTTAAAGGACGTTCATTCAATATTGATGCATTTGATGCATTTGTCGTAAAATATGAAGATAAAGAAGGAGTTGAGGAAGTTTTTAATTTGTTAAATAGTAAACGTGAATTTGTGATTCCTGTTGACTTGAAAAAAATTACAAAGTCGAAAGATTGGTATTCTTTAATTGAAGAAGATTTTAATGCTTTAATGGCTACATTATGATTTTAGACACCTATTTTAAGCGTCCACTATTTTGGGATTTTCTCATTGCATTACTGTTATCTGTATTGGGTTTTGTTTTGGTTTATAAAAAAATAATTTTAAAACCTCAAGCAAGTGATTCTATTACAATAATAACAGATGTTACAAATATTAGCTTGACAATGTCTGGTTTTATATTAACTCTTTTGACTGTATTGATAACCTTCAAAGGTGGCTCAAAAATCACAAAGATAGAAGTTGATAGTAAAGAACCTTTATTTGACCTTTTTTTTGTTACGGGATTATATCATGAAACTGTTAGACATCTAAAAAATTGTATTAAATCGCTGATTGTAGTAGCCATTATAGGCTTTACAATAAAGATATTCTTTCCAGAATCTTTAAAAACAGATGTTTTTTATTTTAATATTTTTGGATTTACTATAATAATTTTTACAATTACAAGATGCTTACTGATTTTAGGAAAAGTAATGGATTTACAGAAAGAAAATGATGAAAAAGATAATTAGTTGCTTTTTATTTATCACTTTAGCAGATTAAGCAAATTTCTAAAAAAGCCTGTTACTTATTATTTATATGTGTTCTAAAATTTTTTCTCTTTCGGACCATTTTATCGGTTCTCGAGTTGTTTTTTCGTTTAAAAGCTGAAAAATAGACGAAGATTTTATCGGAGAATAACCATCAGATTCATCATTTATTATCGTGATTTTTTCTTTAATATAAGTATCATATTTAGATTTTTGCGCTATTTCAAAATTCACTATTGATTTTCTCAAATCATTTTCAAAATAATATTGTGAAGAACCTGTCGCGTACATTATTAGATTTATCTTAGAATTACTACTAACAATTGCGTTAAACTTTATGTTTTTGTAATCATCTAATGGTTGTCTAAATCTAACATCTTTAGCATAATGAATTTTGAAAAAGGTATTTACATCACTTCTAAAAGTCTCTCTTTCTTTTTCTTCTTTTTCATCTTTAAACTGAATGCAAAGAGCATTCACAGCTCCTACAATAAAATTTGCTAAGTCAAATACAGCACTTGGGATTTCTTCTATTTTTGAACAAATTTTATAATAATATTCAACTCCAGATTTATCCAATGTCGATTTTATCTTGTAGTTTTCAGAATAAGAGGAAGTAATGCGTTTTATCAAAACTTCGGATTCCTCGAAATAAGGAGTTTCATAATAATTTTGGTCTATCCAACCATGGTCGGTAACAACAATTTTTTGGTTTGTTACAGTGACAAAAACAGATACAAACTTATTGTTCAGAGTCGAAAAAGCGGTAACAATTTCTAAAGCGTTTGCTCTTTCTTTGAAACTAGTTAAGCTACAAAAGGATTTTTTTATTTGCTCAATTACAATTTGATTATCCATTACTTATTCAAAATTAATATTATCAAAATCAATATTATTAGTTTCTGAAAACTCTAGTTCGGGGATTAGTGGTGCAATAGTAGGGAAATTACTATTTTTTAACTTTGAATCTGTCTCCTGACAAAACAATGATATACCGAAATTAATATCGTTAGCAATTATCTTCGCTTGATTTTCATCTTTGAGAACATGGTTATGATATGCTATTGATTTTCCTGCTTCATTAAAAGAATTAAAATGTGGCGTTTTTATTGATTGTTCATGTAATGGAATGTTAACATCATCATTCCGATGCGCTGGACCGTCAGAATCAAATCTAAAAAAAGGCTGTTTTAGGAAATTTTCACACCTCAATTTTATTCCATATTTATTGTCTCTTTTGCTTTGTTCTACCATGAAAATGATTTCCTCATTGATAGTTGAATGTTTGGTTTTGGATTCGCCAGTAGACCAGTAAATGTTATTTACTTTGGGTTTTAAACTTATTTCGTCGTCTAAAATAATTTTTTCCTTACTGACTAGGTCGTTAAAAAAATCAAATTTTTCTATTATTATTTGGTTTATTTTACTCATGACAATATTTCTGACAATCTAAAGTTAGAGACTTTATTTGACTTGTTCGTAATCCAAATATAATTATAATCTGGTTATCTTTTAATTATAAATAAATTGTAAAACATTAATTATAAAAAAGACTCTGTGGCCTATAAACAAAAAAGAGAGAATAAATCTCTCTTTTAAATTTTATTCAGGCATTGCTATTAAAGAGCCTCGTGTAATAGTAAATGATTTTTCAACTATTTTAATTCCATTGCAATAGCCAAAATCTGAGTAAGGATTTTTGTTTGTAAGATTCTCAATTGAAAATTCAGCTTTCAGAGTTGTTCCGTCAAAGCTGGTTATCTTAATTTTACCTGCCGTATAACTGCCTTGAAACAAATCAGTACTGGTGTAGCAGACCGCTGGGTCATAAGCCAGAGGAATGCCATTTACGCCAGAGTTGAGATAGCTAAACGAAATGTCGTATGTTTTTCCCGCAGTCAGCTTAGCATCAGAAGTTACGATTTGAAAATACATGTCTCCAGAATCACGGTTGTCATTCGATGCTGGATTTTTGATGATGAAACTGCCGTAAATGCTGTATTCGTTCTCAGTGTTGGCAGTTGGCTCACTTTTCGACCATGTAACGTCAATTGCAGAACCAGAAACATCAGTAGCGGTCACATACTGTGTTTTATCGTTCAATGTGAAGCTGATGGATGATTTTGAATTGTCAGCATTTTCCTGTTCGGAGTCATCAGACTGGCAGTTCGTGAATAAGACGCTTAACAATGCAATAAGTACAATTTTTTTCATTTTTTTAATTTAGTTGGATTAAGTGATTTCTTATTTTATCGGCATTTATCTATTTCCTTATCAACGTAGTGGAACAATTCGTCCGCATAGCTATCAGGCAAATCATTATCCTCAATGACATTTCGAACCAATTGCGGTACATACAGATACCTACTGTTATCGACACGGCTCAGCTCACGCTGGTGGCTTGTTTCATTGTTGATGGTTTGTACATAAGAGTATCTTTTGCAGTAGTCTTGAATGATTTCTGTCTGCGCCCATGCTTTCAGGTCTTCTAGGCTTTTTGTTTTTGGATGCTCTTTTACGTATTCATTGTGGACACGAAGACTGAACATGTAGCCCGCAAAGCAGAGAAGTGCAAAAACGATAGCGGAAACTCTCACGATAATTTTTAATGGATTGTTCATTTTTTGGTTTTTAAGATGTGTTAAAATTCAAGCAAATATATTAAAAATTCTATTTTATAGTGTACTAAATTATAGAGTACCATAAAAAATACAAAATATTGAGATTTGGAGTATGAAAGATTCAACTCCAAAAGACAGTATAGAAGAATTGCAAGCTATCGCATTGCGGTTAAAAGAATTAAGAAAAGCTAAAGGATATTCTAATTACGAACATATTGCATTTGCTTTAGAAATGAGCCGTTCCGCTTATTGGAGATTGGAAACAGGAGCAAACTTTGAGTTAAAAACATTAATAAAAATCTGTAAACTGCTAGATATTAGTCTGGAAGAGTTTTTTAAAGGAATTGATATTCCTAATTCCAAAAGAAAAGAATAATCAATCTTATGAATAAGTAAGCGTTAATCATAGTAGCATGATTAACGCTTATTTTCTTTATTAAGGTTTTATCAAAATTTTTAGTTTCGAAATCATTGAAGGAGTTATCAAAACTCCATCATAATCATTGTACTTCTGCTGAGCAGTCTGTTTATTGAAATAATCCAGAAGTTTAGTCATTTCAACGTTGGAGCTGTCAATGCCAGAAATGATTTTCAAAGTATCTTCAACATCAAAGGACAATTGAGGCAGGATATCGTAAAGATTTACAATTTCATCCAGAGCGTATTTCTGCAACGGCTCAAACGTTGATTCAATAAAATCACTGCTGTTTACTTTGACTCTGGTTTTCACACCATGTTCCAGAATAATACAATTCATGGTTTCAGCTACAAGTTCTCTGTCTTTTTCTTCACAAATCAGTGCATCATAAACGTACAGAACATAAACGTCTTTAGCGTTCAAATCTCTGATAACTGCGCTCATGATATCGACTTCAACCATGAACATCTTTTGAGAAGTAATCTTATGACCATGCTCGTTTTTATCATGATAGATTCGAGCTAACATGTCGGATTCATTTGTTGAATAGTATTCAAACAGCGGAGATTTTCGCATTCCATTCCATGTCATATTGAAAAAACTCAGGTGCTCAATCTTGACATCTTTGAGGTCAATTCCTGTACGTTCCGCCACTAATCCGTGTGTGAGGTAAGTCATTGAACCATCATACAGCTTGATGGCAATGTTTGGGTGCAGAGCGGTGTAATCACATTCAGTTAACTTCTTTCCTTCAATAGTAATCTGTTCCCGAATCCATGAAGGCATAAGCGTGAAGCTGTCCACCACACGACCACCGCTTGACATATCGCCAGCACTTGGAATCATAAAGCCACGAGAAGTTAAGAACTCAAACAACTCGATGTTATCCTCAACGAAGCTTCTGTTTTTTACGTCTAGCCAGTAGTGGTCTTTATGTTTGTTACGCACGGTTAGGATTTTGCCTTTTTTGGTAATACGACCTTCTTTGACCAACTTCCTGCCGATAGCAAGCAATTCTTCGCTGGTCGGTAAATCAATCTTTTGATACATCATAATTAGATTGTAACAGATTGGATTTGTTATGGCTTTGCTTAACTGCTGATAGTACAACTTATTCCGTGTACTAATAATTCCTGCATCTTTTATGGTATACTCAATCAGACCCGCTTTAAGATAAGTATCGGTCAATCGAAATTTTTTAGATTCAAAACCTTTCTGATAACTTTTGTCAACTTCAATAAACGCTCCTGTGCTTGTTCCAGTGGTCAGAACTTTGATAATCTTGGTGTATAGATAGGTATTGTCTGCATTCTTGGTCTGCTGGTGCAGAAGCATTGCGTTAAGCGGTTTCCATTTTGAATCCGTGTAATAGGTGCTCGCGAGATTCGAAAGGAACACTAGACATTTCTCAACTGCAATGTCAATATCCGAGTCCACTGTTCTAAGTATGACTTTACAGTGTTTTCGCAAGTTATGCTGAGCTTTCTTTGGTATTAGGATAGAATTTACGTTCGGGAAACGCAGTGCTGATTCTGACAGCTTGTAATCGTTTAGGAGCACGTCTAAGTCTCCTGTATCGCCAGTAAAAGCGATGTAGTCTTCATTTTTAGAGGTCATTGCGATATTCTCTTATTCTCGTTCCGCCACTTGGACGGATTATTGTCTCTTAGATTAGCTTGGTAAGAGAAGCTGGGGCTATAACTCCCAGCAACCAAGGATTTAATGAGTTTTCTCTCAGTTATTATCAAGTATACTTCTAAATCATAGAATAGTCAATAGTTTTGGAACACTATTTTGATAAATATTTGAAGTTATTTTTTAGACCAACATTTTTGATTAGCGCAAACTGCGCATAAAGCCAAGGTCAAAATACGTCTGAATACCTTGTTATTGCTGGTGTTGTTGTATAATAGTAATAAGTAACATATATGATAGAAGAGAGACAGAAAGAAATAATTTTCCGCTCGAAACCTTTAGAACAATAGCGCAGACTGAGCATAACAAAATTTTGGTCTATGTGCTCTTAAGCCTTGATATCACTGATGTTATACTCATAAAATGCTATAAGGTACTAAGTAACATATATGATAGAGAGAAGATAAAGAGTAATCAAACCTTATCAGCTGTTTCATGTACCATTAAGTGCCGTATCATGTTCCTATAGAGCTATAGATGCTCCTGTAAATGCTGGGAAGCCTGCAAAGTGGAACAATCTGAACCAAAAGACTTATTCACGTCAAGCAGACCCTCCGCACCTCCTGCAAACATTGGCAGTAGAGCCAAGTTACCTCCTAACCTAATACTCCAAAATGTACACATTGCTTCCCCGTAGCTCGGATATGTCCGTAAACTGCGCTGACAAAAATGGAGAAAAAAAAATCTGATGAGAAAATGGCAAAAAATTTCTGAGAAAAAATTCCGAATTTGATTTCCGATGATATTTATGATAAAAAGAGAACATGAAAATAGTAATAAGCTTCCCAACTAAAACAGATACTAAAGACGCAAGCTATAAGATATCCGCTGTCATTCAAAGCGGGAAATTTTACGGACAAGGAACTTGAAGAATTTACACAATTGATACAATCCAAAGAACGAGGCTAACGACCTCGTTTTTTTGTGCTCTGAAATGACCCAAAAATCCGTGAGTCCAGGAAATCCAGGATTTTTCTTGCACAATCCAAAATAGACCTGGACATTTGTTTCACTTTCTAAAAGAAGTGAAAGTAATCGTGTAAGCTCAATGAAATCAGCGGTTTACAGAGCATGAAGAATCTACCGCTTTCAGATACACATATTAAGGTAGAAAAGTGAAACTAAAATCATGAATTATGGCATTAAAAGGACAAAAGACGACAAGTGATTTTTTAGAGTGGGAAAAGATGCAGAGCATCGTTTTGAAACTGGAGCGTGATAACGACCTGAAATTTGCGCTACTTATTGCAACAGGTTCTTACATTGGTCTGAGAATTTCTGACCTGCTCCAGCTTCGTTGGAATCAGGTTTTGAATCAGGATTACTTCACGATAACCGAGAAGAAGACCAAAAAGACCAGAAAAGTGACCATCAACCCAGAGTTGCAGACCATCCTGAGTCGTCTGTTTGTTCAACTCAAAGCTAACGAAAGCGATTTGATGTTCGCCAACCGCACTGGAGATAAGCCGTTCAGCATACAATACGTGAACAGCAAACTGAAAGATATTTTTGCCAAATACAAAGTGCGTGGTCAGTATTCAAGCCACTTTATGAGAAAAACCTTAGGTAGACGTGTATGGGAGGTCAACAAGTACAGTGACCAAGCTTTGCTGTTACTATCTCAATTATTCAATCATTCGAATGTTTCGACCACTAAAATCTATCTTGGAATCCGAGAACAGGAGATAAGTAACCTGTATTTAAGCGTATAGCTAAAAAATTATTCGCAAAAATTCAATGCATTTTTCATTGTTTTTTGCGAATTCTTCAAAAAAGGAAAAATACATAACTCAATTTAGTTATGTATTTATGCTAATTTATTGATTTTTAGTTATTTAAAAACAATTAAGAGCCTTGTAACTCAATTAAGTTAGCAACTTTAACAAAATCAATAATTGTAGGTTTTTACCCATTTTTGAGTCCCGTTTTTTTCGCATACCTTTGTCAAACAAAATCAAAGGAAAAAGATTATTGCAAGAATCTTTTCGCCATTCTGACAGCTAAAGAATGGAATAAGAGCAAGTTGTAAAGCTGAACAGCAGGCTCTAAAAATCAAAACATGTTTTAAATAATCAAATTCAGTAAAAATAACTGAAGAGGAAAGGTATGTCAACAAATTAGTGTTAATCATGCCGTATACATACAATTTCTAAATCAAACTGGTTTAGGAAAGGTCTTTAGCGACCTACAATAAGAAGAATTCCACCGTCAAAGAAAAAAATTGGAAAATGACGACAGAGTATCAAATTGTTAAGTGTAACACAATGTAAAAAAATATTAAATAAAAAAGGAATAAAATACTCGGATGAAGAAATTGAATTAATCCGAAATGTGCTTTATAAATTGGCAGAAGTGTGCCAATCAAATAAAAATAATTTAAAATAAAAATATATGGGAATACAAAGATTACGAAGAAGATTTAGAATGACAATACATGAGCAAATAGCAATGATTAAATTAAAAGGTATTGTGTGTGAATCTGGAATTATTAGTTTACTTAATGATAAATATGTAGAATGGGCAATGATTTCATTCGAAGATGAATATTTTGTGACATACTCAGTTTTGGATAGCTATGCAGATATATGCTATTATGAGGATATCGAGTCTTTTGAAAATGAATTACGAGCAAGGACTTATTGTCTAAACTTACCAACCGACTTAAATGGAGAAGTTTATGAATAGTAGTGTAAATGTGATAATTTATTGCAGGGTGAGCACTGATGAGCAAGCTCAAAAAGGTTTTAGTTTAGATTATCAAGAAGAATCCTTAAAGAGATACTGTGATTCAAGGAGCTATAATATTGTCAAAGTTTACAGAGAAGACCACTCGGCTAAAAACTTCAATAGACCAGAATGGTCAAAATTGAAAACATATGTGAAATCCAACAAGAAAGAAATCCATAAGGTTCTTTTTGCTAAATGGGATAGGTTTTCAAGGAATGTTGAACAAGCTCTGACGGTTTTAAGAGAGTTTGATTCAATAGGTGTTGAGTTAAATGCATCTGAGCAATACCTAGACACGAGTAATTCTGACAATAAAATGGTATTGGCTATTTATTTGACTGCTGGCGAGGTTGAGAGGGATAAAATATCTAGTAGAACAATTGCGGGAACTTATCAAGCGAAGAAAGATGGTTATTTTGTTGGAAAAGCTCCGTTTGGATATGATAACTTTAGAGATGAACTGAAAAAATCTACTCTTAAGCCAAATGAACATGCTGGTTTAGTAAAAAGAGCATTCAAAGAAGTTGCTATGGGGATAGAGCCTGTAGAAACGATAAGGAAAAAGTTAAGACAAGACGGAATGGAGTTAAAGAAGAGTGCTTTTAGCGAACTTCTTAAAAACATTGTGTATATCGGTAAAATAAGAGTTCCTGAATTTAAAAAGGAATCTGCGATGATAGTTGATGGTAAACATGAGGCTTTAATAGATTTGGAAACGTTCAACAAGGTTCAAAATGTGTTTAAGGGAAAAAGATGGCACGGAATCAAACCGAGTCATAAAAACCATGATTTCCCAATGCGTGATTTCTTAACTTGTAAGATTTGTGGAAGTCAAATCACGGGAAGTAATTCTAAAGGTAGAACAAAGAGGTATGCTTATTATCATTGTAGAAATAAGTGCAAAACAAGGGTCTCCGTTGATGATGCTCATCTTAAAATCGCAAGTATTTTAAGTGGTTTACAGATAAATGAAAATATAAAAGAATTGTTTGTTGATGTTTTAAAAGATTCAGAATCTCAAATCAATGGAGATAAAAGTAATCAGCTTGAGATTAAGCTGGAGGCTCAGAGAGCATTAAAAGCTCAAATTGAAAAAGCAGAAGATAAGCTTATGAGTGACGATATCAGTACAGAAAGATTTGAAAGTATAATAGAACGCATAAATGGAAATTTAAGCGTTGTGAACAATGAAATTGAGATTCTTAGTGCTAAGACGGATTCAATAAAAACGTATGTAGATTCAGGTCTTGAGTTACTTGCAAACTTGGATAAGTTGTTTCTTAATGCAGATTATGATGGAAAAAGAATTGTAGCAGGTGCGATTTTTACTCAAAAATTACTTTTTGGAAATGATGATTGTCGAACCACTCAAGTCAATGAGGTAATCAACGTCTTGACTAGAAATAGCAAGGGTTCGGAAAGGCTTAAAAAAGAAAAAGCTGTCAAAAATGACAGCTTTTCCGTTAAAGTACCCGAGCCGGAGTCGAACCGGCACGGTTTCCCACAGGTGTTTGAGACCAGCGCGTCTACCAATTCCGCCATCCGGGCTTAGCAGACGAAAAAATAAATGATAAATCAATTATTTTAACGCAATAGAATGAAGTCATAAATGGCGTCATTCCTTTAACACGGTGCAAATGTAAAAAATAATTTTAAACGAACTACTAAAAATACTTAAATTTTTGCTTTCAGTGTTCAATAAATTTTATAAATTTGCAGCTCGTTAAAACGAAGCACACACAACTAACTACATCCGAGACATTTATACGCTTCCGCTTTATCCAGGTATAAAGTAGAATTTTTTAAACGTAACGGAATAAAACAACACATTACAATGTCGCACCTAGAACCAGAAGCTAAAATTTTTGCTTGTTCACAAAGTGTTTATCTTGCAGAAAAAATTGCAAAAGACTACGGGATTCCGTTAGGAAAAGTAACGATGTCAACGTATAGTGACGGAGAATTTCAGCCGTCTTACGAAGAGTCAATAAGAGGGTTGCGAGTATTTATCGTTTGTTCGACTTTTCCAAGTGCAGATAATCTGATGGAATTGTTGTTAATGATTGATGCTTGCAAAACGCGCATCAGCAAGACACATTACAGCAGTTATGCCTTATTTTGGTTGGGCAAGACAAGATAGAAAAGACAAACCAAGAGTTCCGATTGGAGCAAAGTTAGTAGCAAACCTATTAACTGCTGCAGGAGCAACAAGAATCATGACAATGGATCTGCATGCAGACCAAATTCAAGGATTCTTTGAAAAACCAGTAGATCATTTATTTGCATCTACAATCTTTTTACCATACGTAGAAAGTTTAAATTTAGAAAATCTAACAATTGCATCTCCAGATATGGGAGGTTCAAAAAGAGCATATGCTTATTCTAAGTTTTTAGCATCAGATGTAGTTATCTGTTACAAACAAAGAAAAGCGACCAACGTTATCGACACTATGGAACTTATTGGTGAAGTAAAAGGACGTAACGTAATCTTAGTAGACGACATGATCGATACGGGAGGAACATTAGCGAAAGCTGCCGACCTAATGATCGAAAAAGGAGCGCTAAGTGTAAGAGCAATTTGTACACACGCTATTTTATCTGGCGGTGCGTATGAGAAAATTGAAAATTCGAAACTAACAGAATTAATCGTAACAGATTCTATTCCGTTAAAGAGAGAATCAAAGAAAATAAAAGTGGTAAGTTGCGCGCCTTTATTTGCAGAGGTTATGCAGATGGTTCACCACAACAATTCCATCAGTGGAAAATTCATTATGTAAAAGCAGTAGGCTGTAGGCTTTTGGCCTTAAGCTTATTTACTTTGCATAAAAAGCCTAAAGCATATTGCTTAAAGCTTACAACAAAATAGAATATTTATTTAATAACTATATTTTTTTACAATGAAATCGATTACAATTAAAGGATCAGAAAGAGAAAGCGTGGGCAAAGTGTCAACTAAAGCCTTACGTAATGCTGGAGCGGTTCCTTGCGTGTTATACGGAGGAAATCAAGCAGTACACTTCTCAGCAGACGCTGCAGCGTTCAAAAACTTGGTTTACACTCCAAATGCACACACAGTTGTGATTGAGCTTGGAAAAGGAAAATCATTCAATGCAATTTTGCAAGATATCCAAGTTCACCCAGTTACTGACAAAATTTTACACATTGACTTCTTCCAATTATTTGATGATAAAGAAATCACAATGGAAGTTCCTGTGAAAATCGTTGGTACATCTAAAGGTGTTCTTGCGGGAGGTGTTTTACGTTTGAACCAACGTAAATTAAAAGTTAAAGCTTTACCAGCAAATCTTCCTGATTTCGTTGAAGCTGACATCACTCCACTTGAAATGGGTAACAAATTATATGTTACTAAAGTTGGAAAACCAGAGTACAAAATTATGCACCCAGACAACACAGTTGTTTGTCAAGTGAGAATTTCTCGTGCTGCTATGAAAGTCTGCTCAAGAAGCCGCAAAAGCTGCAAAAGCTCCTGCAAAAGGAAAGAAAAAATAATTTTTTTCACTCAATACAAAAAGCCTCAATCTTACGATTGGGGCTTTTTTTTTGAAGATTCTAAGTTTCTAAGATGCTGAGAGACTAAGTTTTTTTCATCGTTGTCAGGCTGAGAGAAGTCGAAGTCCGCGCAAAGTATGGAATTTAGATTGTCGAGTTTCTTGTTAGGCTTCGACTTCGCTCAGCCTAACAACACGAAATAAGGAATCAAGATAAATCGGTATGATCAACTAACCTGCGAGAGAACTCTTTTTGTGTTCTTTGCACATCTCGATAGAAACTATTTCTTAGCGTAAATCCTTCGCGCTCTTTGCGGTTAAAAATAATTAGTCCTATTTTTGCCTAATGATAAAATGGATAACAAAACTGTTTTCATCAATACCAAAAGAAGAGAACGCAGAAGACATTATGAAACTGGAGGTTCACGAACACCAAAAAAACAATATAAAAAACGTGAGTAAAAAATATTTAATCGTAGGATTAGGAAATATCGGAGCTGAATACGTAAACACGAGACATAATATCGGATTTAAAGTGCTTGATTTTTTAGCTAAAAAAGAAAGTCTTTCATTCGAAACCGTAAAATTAGGTTCAATGGCAGAATACAAATTTAAAGGAAGAACCTTTTTTCTTTTAAAGCCAAACACTTACATGAATTTAAGCGGTAAAGCGGTAAAATATTGGATGGATAAAGAGAATATTCCGCTAGAGAATATTTTGGTCATTACAGACGATTTAAACCTGTCATTCGGAACAATTAGAATCAAGCCAAAAGGAAGTGATGGAGGCCATAACGGACTTAAAAACATCAATTTGGTTTTAAATACACAAAATTATACTCGTTTTAGATTCGGGATCAGTGATCAATTCAAAAAAGGACAGCAGGTGGATTATGTTTTAGGAGAATGGAATGCTGAAGAAGAAGCAAAACTGCCAGAACGTTTAGAAACCTCTGCCGAAATAATTAGAACTTTTGGAACAGCAGGTCTAGAAAACACTATGACAACTTTTAATGGAAAATAAAGATTTTCAGGTGTTTATGTGATAAAAATGTAAATTATCAGTTAATT
Organism: Flavobacterium ginsengisoli; assembly: GCF_029625315.1. Taxonomy (NCBI): domain Bacteria; kingdom Pseudomonadati; phylum Bacteroidota; class Flavobacteriia; order Flavobacteriales; family Flavobacteriaceae; genus Flavobacterium; species Flavobacterium ginsengisoli. Next base: position 3,436,558 of record NZ_CP121110.1, on the reverse strand, counting down.
AAATTCAATTATAACGAAATAGTATTTTCAATTCCAAAGTTAAATGTCTAAATTTGGGATAAATTATTTATAAACCATAAAAATCATAATACCATGGCTTTTGAATTACCACAATTACCATATGCATACGATGCATTAGAACCACATATTGATGCGCGTACAATGGAAATCCACCATACAAAGCATCACAATGCATATACTACAAATCTTAACGCAGCAATCGCTGGAACAGATTTAGAGGGAAAAACAATCGAAAATATCTTAATCAATTTAGATAAATCTAACGCTGCAGTTCGTAACAATGGTGGAGGTTTCTACAACCACAACTTGTTCTGGACTGTAATGTCTCCAAACGGAGGAGGTTTGCCAACAGGAGATTTATTGGCTGCAATTGAAGCTTCTTTCGGATCTTTCGAAGAATTTAAAGCAAAATTTGCTAAAGCTGGCGCAACACAATTTGGTTCTGGATGGGCTTGGTTAACAGTTCAAAAAGGAGGAAAATTAGAAGTTGTAGGTACTCCAAATCAAGATAATCCATTAATGCCAGAAGTTGCTGGTCACGGTGGAACTCCAATCTTAGGAATGGATGTTTGGGAGCACGCTTACTACTTAAACTACCAAAACAGAAGACCAGATTATATTGAAGCTTTCTTCAGTGTAATTAACTGGACAGAAGTTGCTAGAAGATTTGCTTTAGACAAATAAGAAAATAGAGTAAAGAATAAAGAAAAAAGACGAGCACTGTGCTCGTCTTTTTTTTATCTGTACATATTTCGTCTATAATCTTTGTTCTATTTTCTTTCATCTATTCTCTCAAAAAAAGAAAAATAAAAAAGGTGGAAATTCTTCCACCTTTTTTGCCCCAAATCTACCATAAACTTAACCTACTAATGTTATGGTCTTGTAAAGGTATGGCGGATATTTTTTTCATAGAAACTTATCAGATAAAAAGCAACAATATCCGATTAAAGACGTATAAAGCTTGTTTTTGAAAATCATGAATTTATTTCAATAAAAAAGGCGGATGTTACTCCGCCTTTTTTGCCCCAAATCTACCATAAACTAACCTACTAATGTTATGGTTCAGTAAATGTATGGCAGGTATTTTTATAAAGAAAATTTTTTAGATGAAAGGCAATTATACTCGATGAAGTGTTTTTAATTGGCTGATTTACAGGTTTTTAAGTTTTAAAAAATAAAAAAGGCGGATGTTACTCCGCCTTTTTTGCCCCAAATCTACCATAAACTAACCTACTAATGTTATGGTTTAGTAAATGTATGGCAGATAATATTGTGAAGAAAATTTTTCAGATGAAAGGTAAGTATATCCGATTAAGAGATGTAATAGGTTGTTTATAAATTGGTTGAGTTAATTCCAATAAAAAAGGTGGAATTGCTTCCACCCTTTTTGCCCCAAATCTACCATAAACTTAACCTACTAATGTTATGGTATCTCAAAAGTATCATAGCTTTTCAATTTCACCAAAGAAATAGGATGAACGGCAAAAAAACCGATGAAATGCACAATTTAACCTTTTATTAGTATTTTATTAATACGCTCTAGCGTCTTTCCCTTCGTAAAAATTCATAAAAGCACGGTTTACAACTCGATTTCCACCTGGAGTAGGGTAGTCTCCAGTGAAATACCAGTCACCTAAATTTTTAGGACAAGCTTTATGAAGGTCATCTACTGTTTGGAAAATAATTTTTACTTCAGCATTGATTTCCGGTGAGCTTAACATTTCTGCAATCTTATCTGAAATTTCGTCTGGTGTAAATTGGTCGTAAATTGCTGTTACATAGTTTACAACATCTTTATCAAGGAAATTTTCTTGAGCTTTACATTTTGCATAAACTTCATCTACAATATGGTAAAGGTTTCTTTCTTTTAATAAAGCAAGTGCTTGCTCTAAAAGCAACTAAACCTTCTAGTTTTGCCATATCAATTCCGTAACAATCTGGGTAACGAATTTGTGGAGCAGATGAAACGATTACGATACGTTTTGGTTTCAAACGATCCATCATTTTAATGATACTCATTTTCAATGTAGTACCACGAACAATACTATCGTCAATAATTACTAAATTATCTTCTGGTTTAATTACACCGTATGTAACATCGTAAACGTGAGCCACTAAATCGTCACGGCTGCTATCTTCTGTAATAAAGGTTCTAAGTTTAGCATCTTTAATAGCAACTTTCTCTGTACGTATTTTTACAGCTAAAAGTTCCTGAAGTGTTTCAGCGGTTAACGTATTTCTATTTTCTAGAATATAATTGTTTTTTCTCTGATTTAGGAAATCCTGAGCAGCTTCAACTAAACCATAAAATGAAGTTTCAGCTGTATTTGGAATATAAGAGAAAACAGTGTTATCTGTATCGCTGTCAATTGCTTTAAGAACAGCAGGTAAAATTAATTTTCCTAAGTCTTTACGTTCTTGATAAATTTCAGCGTCACTTCCTCTTGAGAAATAAATTCTTTCGAATGAACAAGCTTTTTTAACAGTTGGTTCCAAGATTTGATTCATGGTAACTTTTCCGTTTTTCTTGATAATCAAAGCATTTCCTGGATCAATTTCCTGAACGCTTTCAAAAGGAACATTAAATACAGTTTGAATAACAGGTCTTTCAGAAGCTACAACCACTACTTCATCATCTTGATAAAAATAAGCTGGACGAATTCCTGCTGGATCTCTAAAAACAAAAGCATCACCATGACCTAATAAACCAGCCATAGCATAACCACCATCTAGGTTTTTAGCCGAACGAGCTAAGATTTTAGCAATATCCAAACGTTCTGCAATTACTGGCGAAGCATCTCTTTTAGAATATCCTTCAGCTTTACAGTCTTGGTAAAGTTGCATTACTTCCTTATCTAAGAAGTGACCAATTTTTTCCATTACAGTAACAGTATCAGCCATTTCTTTTGGATGCTGACCTAATTCAACTAGATTTTCGAAAAGTTCTTTAACATTTGTCATATTAAAGTTTCCTGCCAAAATCAAGTTACGGTGCATCCAGTTGCTTTGACGCAAAAATGGGTGAACGCTTTCGATGCTGTTTTTTCCAAAAGTTCCGTAGCGAACATGACCTAAAAACAATTCTCCAACATAAGGAATGTTTGCTTTTAGTTCTTTCATGTCGTCTCCAAGTTCTGGATGCGCTTTTAGTTCTTCGCTAACGCGCTCATTGATTTGTTTGAAAACATCTTGGATTGGTTGCGAATGATTAGAACGAACTCGGCTAATGTAGCGCTGTCCAGGTTCAACATCAAATTTAATGCTTGCAAAACCAGCACCGTCTTGTCCGCGGTTGTGCTGTTTTTCCATCATTAAATACATTTTCTGGATTCCGTAGAAAGCAGTTCCGTATTTTTCTTTATAATATTCAAGCGGTTTTAGTAGTCTAACTAAGGCTATACCACATTCGTGTTTTAAAGCGTCGCTCATTGTTTTTTGTTATTTGTGTGTTGTTGTAAGTTGTGTGTATTCGTAATAAAAAAGCCCCGTTTTATCGAGGCTCTTAGGCATTATATTTCTATGTCAAACTGAGTTAACGACTTAAATTGCTGTAATCGAATCGCTACTTCGGCTTTGCTTAATGATTCCATCCTTTCAGTTCCAAATTTTTCTACGCAGAACGAAGCTAAATTTGAACCGTAAATAATTGCATTCTTCATGTTGTTGAATGAAATGTTTTCGCTCTGTGCAATAAATCCAGAGAAACCACCTGCGAAAGTGTCTCCAGCTCCAGTTGGATCAAAAACATCTTCTAATGGTAAAGCTGGTGCAAAGAAAACTTCTCTGTTGTGGAATAAAAGTGCTCCGTGTTCTCCTTTTTTGATGACCACATATTTTGGCCCCATATCTTGGATTTTCGCAGCTGCTTTTACTAATGAATATTCGCCAGAAAGTTGTCTAGCTTCTTCGTCATTGATTGTAATAACATCTACACGTTTAATAACGTCTAATAATTCTGGAAGAGCGCAGTCCATCCAAAAGTTCATAGTATCTAAAACTACTAATTTTGGTTTTTTCTCCATCTGATCTAAAACACTGCTTTGTACTAGTGGATGTAAGTTTCCTAACATCACAACATCAGCATCTTTGTAGTTTTGAGGAACTTTTGGCTGGAAATCAGCTAAAACATTCAGCTCTGTTACAAGAGTGTCTCTAGAATTTAAATCGTTGTGGTATAAACCGCTCCAGAAAAAAGTCTTTCCTCCTTTTACAATTTCAATACCAGAGATATCAATATTTTTTGAAGTTAAAAGATCTAAATGTTCTTGAGGGAAATCGTCGCCAACTACAGAAACAATGGCCGATTGCAAGTTAAAAAATGAAGCTGATAAACCAATATACGTTGCAGCACCACCTAATATTTTATCTGTTTTTCCGAAAGGAGTTTCAATCGCGTCGAAAGCAACTGTTCCAACAATCAATAGTTTATTCATTTTATGAATTTCGAATTAGGGTGCAAAGATACTTCATAAGTTACAATCTTGCAACGGTTTAGGGTCTCAAAATTTTCTTAAAAAAATGAAGGTATTTTCGAAGTAAAACTATTGTAAATGAATGAATTAAAATTGATTTTTCGCAGTGTTTATAATAGGTTTTTTGAATTTAAGATGCAACTTTTTTGAAAATAATTGCGAATAATTTACAGCTCATTCTTCTGTCTTGTTTTTTTAAATGAAGAAGTTTTTCTTTTTTCGATTAAAACACGAAAAATTCTTTGCGTACGATTCCTTAAATTATTTTATATTTTTAATCCAATTGATTGCATCCTTCATAGGTTCTTCAGAGTTTGAAAATGCTGTATTGTGACCCAAGTTTGGAAATAATTTATATTCATAAGGTTTCTCTTTAGATTTTAATGCATCGAGATATTCGATTGATAGTTTAACTGGAACTTGAATGTCTTTGCCTCCAAAAATCCAAAATCCTGGAATTGATAATTTAGAAAGAATGTCGTTTGGATTTGTATCAATAAACTCATATTTGTCTGGATCATTGAATACGTGCTTTCTTGCCTCTTCTTCTGAATGCGTATTCCAAAAATCTTGATTCCCATTTGTATAAAATTGGAATCTCAATTGTTCTTTAACCGTGATAAGAGCTCCGCTAAATATGGTCATAAATTTGACTTTCTTATTTTTTTCTGCAGCCAATGGAATTATCCATCCAGCTTGACTACCGCCTATAAGGCCAATTGATATTTTGTCATTTGATAAATATTTTGACAAAGTGTTTACAGCTGCACTTGCATCTAAAGACAAAAGAGTTAGGTTTGAGAAATCGACATTATTAGTTCCTACTTCTGGTCCAGCATATACGCCACCTGATTCTCCGACTCCACGTTTGTCATATGTTAAGACTGCAATTCCATTATTGGCTAGAGTTGTAGCAAAGTCTATCATTCTTTTTTCCTGTCCAGATCCGTGAACAATCACAACAGCAGCTTGCATGTTGTTAGGCGTAAAAATAGTTCCAGCGAGTGAAATGCCCTCGCTAACAAATTTTACGTCTTTAGTGGTAAAGTTTGATGGAGTTGCTGATGTATGAGTAGTGATAAAAAACAGCAACATTAAGAGAATATATATGGGTATTCTTTTTGCTTTTAGAACTTGTTTAAAAGTTGTCGTTTTGTTTCTCATCTTTAAATTTATAATTGATACTTTTTGTCAAAATAATTCTTCAAAATTCCAACCTGAAGCAGAATCATAATTGGAACAATTAAGATGGCATACAAGATATTTTTAGAAAAATGAATTCCTGAAAATAGACTTGCCACTTGATCGGCGTACTGTTTGCCAATTTCCAAATTGTTTTGTGATGCGGTAAATAGAGAAACATAAATCACCAAAGCAATTAAAGCCAATCCCATTAAAATCCAGATTGGTTTAGAAATTAAAGGTTTGTATGCTTTGAGTTTTTTCTCTTCTAAAAGATGAACTTCAGCCATTATTTTAGAAGTAAAATCTATTGATGGCGACTGCAGTTTTTCTTCAGCCATCATTTTCTCAATAAGTTGTTCTATATTTTTATCGCTCTCTTTCATAACATTCTATTATTTCTGGTTCTAACTGCTGTCTCAAAATTACAGCTAATTTCTGTCGGCTCCTAAATAACTTTACTTTGGCATTGTTGGCCGATATATTCATGATCTTTCCAATTTCCTCCAAATTCTGATCATCAAAATAAAATAAGGTCAAAAGAAAATTTTCATCGCTTGGCAATAAATTTAAACATTTCTGAATGGTTTGCTTTCGTTCTTTTTCTTCTAATGCGCTCAAAGCATTGTCCATGGTTTTAATTAAATGAGAAGAAAAATCATCAATAGAAATATTCAGATCTTCTTTTTTATTTTTTTTCAAACGGTCTAGACATGTATTATAAGCAATCTTGTAAATCCAAGTCGAAAATTTGGAATCTCCCTTAAATTTTGTCAGCGAATTATAAATCTTTATAAAGGTGTCTTGAGCAACTTCTTCTGCTTCTTCACGGTTTTTAACCATTTTTAGAGCCAAAGTAAAGATCATATCCTTATAACGATCTACAAGAACGCCAAATGCATTGGTGTCTCCCCGCAAAACTTTATCGATATAATGTTGATCTTGTATTGTGCTCATATTATATAGGACGACCGTTTGTTTATTTAGGTTACAAGAAATTCGAAAATAAATTCTATTTTTTTTAAGCATGAATTCTAAATACAAATTCAAAATTCCAATTTTGTTATATGTACATATATAGGAGTATAATACTTTGTCAAAATTTAAGACTTCGATAAAGTTTGTTTGCGAAAAATATATTCAAAAATAGCTGATAATCAGTGATTTTTTAAGTTTGAAATTTAAAATTTAAAAATTTTTCAAAAAAGCTGTAACCTCAATTTAAAAGGTGTCGTCATATGGAGTATCAATCAATTATAAAAACATAAAATTATGGGACCACAAGTTTTAGTACCGCTAAGTCTTTTTTTGATGATCTTCGGGATCGTTTATTTAATTTATTCAACAAGAAATAGAGAGCGACTTGCTCTTATAGAAAAAGGAGTAGATGCTAGTATTTTTTTGCAGGGAAGAGGTAACGGAGTTCCAGCATGGAAAATATTTGTTGTCAATATAGCTTTCTTATTAATAGGTAGTGGAGTTGGAATTTTTCTAGCGTTGTTAATTACAACTTATACTTCTCTAGATGATGGAGCTGTTTATCCTTCAATTATTTTTATAATGGCAGGAATCGGGCTTTTGACTGGATTTAAAACAGCAAAAGATTTAGATAAAGAGTAAATAAGAAATTTAAGTTAGTACAAAAAAACGCATCAATTATTTGATGCGTTTTTTTTATTCTTTAGAACCAATGGTTTCGTAGTAGACATCTACAGAAAGTTTCGGTTGCATCGATGCCATAACTGCCAATTGATCGCAACGTTCGTTTTGCGGATGATTGTTATGTCCTTTAATCCATTTAAAATCTACTTGATGTTTTCGATATGCAATTAAAAAACGTTTCCAGAGGTCGGGATTTTTCTTGTCTTTATATCCTTTTTTCTCCCAACCGAAAACCCATTTTTTTTCAACAGAATCGACTACATATTTAGAATCTGAAACCACAAGGACTTTCATGTTTGGCTTTTTCAGTTTTTCTAAACCTACAATTACTGCTAGAAGTTCCATTCTATTATTGGTAGTGAGACGAAAACCTTCGTAAAATTCTTTTTTATGTGGTGTTCCGACTAATTCCATTACGACTCCATAACCGCCATTTCCTGGATTGCCTTTTGCTGCGCCGTCTGTATATATATGTACTTCGTGAGACATTTAATTATTTTAAATTGTAGATTGTTTAAATTGAGATTTGATTAGTTGAAATTTGAATCTAACAATTTATGAATAATCTCTGGAAAATGTTTTTGTTCCAGCTCATGAATCTTCTCTGCAACACTTTCTGGAGTATCTTCATCGGTTAGTGCCACATTTGCCTGAAAGATAATACCGCCTTCATCATAGTTTTCATTAACATAATGAATAGAGATTCCGGTTTCTTTTTCTTTATTATTTACAATTGCTCTATGTATGTGCATTCCGTACATTCCTTTACCTCCGTAACTTGGTAAAAGGGCAGGATGAATGTTGATTATTTTATTCGGATATTGTTCGATTATGTTTTCTGGGAACTTTAATAAAAAGCCAGCCAAAATTATCAAATCCGGGTCGATTTCTTGCACTTTTTGTAGTACGTTTCTTTCTAAAAGTTCGTTTTTTGAGAAGATTTCGACCGAATTTGATGATTTTTTGCTCTTTCAATCACTTTTGCCGAAGCATTATTTGTAAAGACCGAAACAACCTTCGCAATTTCGGTGTTCGAAAAATATTTTATAATGTTCTCCGCGTTAGTTCCTGATCCTGAGGCGAAAACGATAATTTTTTTCATAAAGTTGTGTGTTTTAAGACTGCAAAAAACGGAATAAAAATCGAAAATAAATAGCTTTAAAAGACCTTTCTTGAAATTAATTTTATAAATTAGTGTCACATTTATAAACTAAATAGTTGTTTTAAAATAAAGTTTTTTATTTTTGCCAACAAATTAAATTCTAAAATTAAAGATTATGTCAGACATTGCATCAAGAGTAAAAGCGATTATCGTAGACAAATTAGGTGTTGACGAAAACGAAGTTGTAACAGAAGCAAGCTTCACTAATGATTTAGGAGCTGACTCATTAGACACTGTTGAGCTTATTATGGAATTCGAAAAAGAATTTGATATTCAAATTCCAGACGATCAAGCAGAAAACATTGCTACTGTAGGTCAAGCTATTTCTTATATCGAAGAAGCAAAAAAATAATAATACCACACCCGATTTCTAAAAGTACCAATTTTTGAAATTCCAAATTCCAGTTGGAATTTGATTTTTGATTTTTGAAATTTTTAAGAGTCGGGTGTTATTATTTTTTTAAAATTTAAATTTCGATTGATTTTCAATCAAACAAGATATATTTTATTGTAATTCCCATGGCTCTTAAATAACAATAAGTTAAGAAAGCGTGGGTTTTATTTGTTTAAAGTACAAAACACATATTTATGGCATTAAGGCGAGTTGTTGTAACAGGATTAGGTGCACTTACTCCTATCGGGAATAATATCCAAGAATATTGGAACGCACTTGTGAATGGAGTTAGCGGAGCCGCTCCGATCACATATTATGATACCGAGAAACATAAAACGAAATTTGCCTGCGAAGTAAAAAACTTCAATATTGAAGATTACATGGATCGCAAGGAATCTCGTAGATTAGATAAGTTTGCACAATATGCAATTGCTGCTAGTGATGAAGCTATTAAAGATGCAGGAATCACAAATGACAACGTAAACAAACAAAGAGTTGGTGTTATCTGGGGAGCAGGAATTGGAGGTTTAGAAACTTTCCAGGATGAAGTATTGTATTATGCAAAAGGTGATGGAACTCCAAAGTTCAATCCTTTCTTTATTCCTAAAATGATTGCCGATATCGCTCCAGCGCATATTTCTATGCGTAACGGGTACATGGGACCAAATTATACAACGGTTTCTGCTTGTGCATCTTCTGCAAATGCGCTAATCGATGCTTTCAATTACATTCGTTTAGGAATGTGCGATGTTATTGTTTCTGGTGGTTCTGAAGCTGCAGTTACAATTGCTGGTATGGGAGGATTTAGCTCAATGCACGCTTTATCAACAAGAAACGAAAGTCCAGAAACAGCTTCAAGACCTTTTGATGCAACTAGAGATGGTTTCGTTTTAGGAGAAGGAGCAGGAGCTTTGGTTCTTGAAGATTACGAACATGCTAAAGCTAGAGGTGCAAAAATCTACTGTGAAATTGGTGGTGGCGGAATGTCATCAGATGCTTACCACTTAACGGCACCACATCCAGAAGGAATTGGAGTTATCGCAGTAATGGAAAACACATTGAGAGATGCTGGAATGACACCTGATCAGGTTGATCATATTAATACTCACGGAACTTCTACTCCATTAGGAGACGTTGCTGAGTTAAAAGCAATCAGTAAAGTTTTTGGAGATCACGCCAAAAATATCAACATCAACTCTACAAAATCTATGACAGGACACTTACTTGGTGCTGCTGGAGCTATCGAAGCTATTGCTTCTATCTTGGCAATGCAACACGGAATTGTTCCTCCAACGATTAACCATACAGTTGTTGATGAAAACATTGACCCATCTTTAAACCTTACTCTAAACAAACCTCAAAAAAGAGAAGTAAATGTTGCTATGAGTAATACATTTGGTTTTGGTGGACACAATGCTTGCGTATTGTTTAAAAAACTAGCTGATTAATTTTCTGTATATGAATATTATCAAAAAAATATTTTCTAAATCCCGTTCTCTAGAAGACGGGATTTTTTTTGACACTATTCAGAAAATTCTTGGTTTTCCGCCTACAAATGTTGATTTTTACCGAAGAGCTTTCACACATCGCTCTTCAAATAAATTAGATCAAAATGGGCATCCTATAAATTATGAACGCTTAGAGTTTTTAGGAGATGCTATGTTAAGTGCCGTGATTGTCGCACATTTATTTAATAAAGCTCCAAATGGTGACGAAGGTTATTTAACTAAAATGCGTTCGAAAATTGTGAGTCGAGAGCATTTGAACGAGTTAGGTAAAGATTTAAATTTAGTACAGTTTGTAGAGAGCAAAGTGCCAATTCAGCACTTTGGAGAAAACATTCATGGTAATATTTTTGAGTCTTTAATTGGAGCAATTTATTTAGATAAAGGCTATGCTTTTTGCGAGAAATTCATCCAAAAAAGAGTAGTAACTCCTTATGTCGATATTGCTCGATTAGAAGGTAAAGTTATTAGTTATAAAAGTCTTGTTATCGAATGGTGTCAGAAAGAAAAAAGAGTTTTTCATTATGACATTTTCGAAGATAATGGTATAGACGGCCAGCGTTTATTTGGTGTCAAATTGAGCATTGACGATAAAGTTGTCGCAAGAGCGCGTGCAACTTCAAAAAAGAAAGCAGAAGAAAAAGCATCTCAGAGAGCTTATTTTGCATTTCAAGAAAAAATTGACAAGAAATAGTCGCAAAAATGTTGTAACTATCACAAGTCTACAACGTTTTCGTTTATAATTTAACAAAACAAGCGCGTCATTACTGTTGATGCTCCGTTTAGAAATAGTATATTTACAACTTGATTTTTCAAGACATGGCTATTCATAAATTGGATTTAGACGAATTTGACGAAATTGATTATTATTTAATGGCAATTCATACTTCATTAGAAGATTATAGATTGGCTTATTTTATTAATAAAATCCTTCCGATCAACTTAAGTAAGAGCAAACACGAGATCCATGCTCAAACTAAGGAAGGTGAAGCAAATTTTTCGAGATTCTATTATTATGATGAAGAAAAGGCTGTTTCCTGGAATTTAATTCAGAATAAAAATGAAATCATTTCTGTGAGTACAAATGATTTCCAGAATTTGTTTTCTAATGAAACAAGTGAGGTTTCGACAACAATTCATTTACTTCCTGAATTTAAAAAAGTCGATTTTTTCCTGAAAATTGATAATAGCGAAGAGGCGCTTAATTTTTCAGAAATTCAACAAAAATTAAACACAATAGAAAGTATTGCGGCTATTTATGCTGTTGATACAGACAAAATAAAATCAAAAAACAATCTAATTTTTTAAAAAAAATGCTAACAAACAAGAAAACCAAAATTGTTGCTACACTTGGGCCCGCTTGTAGTACAAGAGAGATCATTAAAGATATGATCGATGCTGGGGTTAATGTGTTTAGAATCAATTTTTCGCATGCAGATTACGAAGGAGTAAAAGAAAAAATCGACATCATTAGAGGATTAAACGAAGAGTTTGGTTACACAACTGCAATCTTAGGAGATTTGCAAGGACCAAAACTTAGAGTTGGTGTAATGGAAGAAGGAACTGTTGTACATGATGGAGACGAAATTACTTTTACAACTGCAGAGGATATTATCGGAAATGCTAAAAAAGCATTTATGAAATATCAGAATTTCCCAAATGATGTAAATGTTGGAGAGCGCATTTTGCTTGATGATGGTAAACTTATTTTCGAAATTGTTTCTACAGATAAAAAAACAGAAGTTGTTGCTAAAGTTATTCAAGGTGGAGAATTAAAATCTAAAAAAGGAGTTAATCTTCCAAACACAAAAATTTCTTTACCAGCTTTAACTGAAAAAGATATTGCTGATGCGATTTTCGCAATCGAGCAAAAAGTAGATTGGATCGCACTTTCATTTGTAAAGACTCCACGCGATTTGCAAGATTTACAAGAATTAATTGCTAAACATTCAGATGTAAAAATTCCAATCATTGCTAAAATTGAAATGCCAGAAGCTCTTGAGAACATGGATAAAATTGTAGCATATTGCGATGGTTTAATGGTTGCTCGTGGAGATCTTGGTGTTGAGCTTCCTGCTCACGAAGTTCCATTGGTACAAAAAGATTTGATCAGAAGAGCTAAAACAGCTAGAATTCCTGTTATCGTTGCTACACAAATGATGGAAACAATGATTACAAGTTTAACTCCGACAAGAGCAGAAGTAAACGACGTTGCAAACTCTGTAATGGATGGTGCAGATGCTGTAATGTTATCTGGAGAAACTGCTACAGGAAACTACCCTGTACAAGTAATTCAAAGAATGGCACAAATTTGTGAAGCTGTTGAGAATTCACCACTTATCCAGGTTCCACAAAATACGCCACAAATTAAAACTAAACGTTTTGTTACTAAAACAGTTTGCCACCAAGCGACTTTATTAGCAAATGAAATTGAAGCTAAAGCAATTTGTACTTTAACAAACAGCGGTTATACAGCATTCCAAATTTCAGCTTGGAGACCATCTACAGCTCATATTTTAGTATTTACTTCAAACAGAAGAATCTTAACACAATTGAATTTATTATGGGGAGTTAAATCTTTCTACTATGATAATGAAGAAAGTACTGATGACACTGTAACAGATGTAAATCAAATTGCAATCAATAAAGGTTATGCACAAAAAGGAGATTACTTAATCAACCTTGCTGCAATGCCAATTAAAGATAGAGGAATGGTTAACACGATGAGAGTTTCTGAAATCGAGTAACATTTCTTAAGATATGTAAAAAAGTAGCTTAATTTTTTAAGCGGCTTTTTTGTTACTAAACCTTTTTTTAAAAAATTAGTTTGCTAGTTAGACTTTTTATCTTTTACTAGACATTTTATAGTGTAATATTTTGATAATCTGATAAAATTTTAGTTCAAAATGAAGATTTTTTTGTTCCATTTGACTAAAAGTTTAAAAAATATTGATGTCAAAATAGAATTCTCATGGTTATTTCTCTCTTTTTGGCACTTTTTCACCAAAGACTTAACAGCTTAATTTTCTGATGTTTTGATGTGTTTCATTTTATAAAATGAAACATTTTGGTGCAAATTAGCCAATTTTCTTGTTTCATATTATAATATGAAACAAGTTCATGCCTTATAAATTCAATAGTTCGCCCTTTTACTAGTTAAATTTGAGATACTTAAAAAAAAGTTAAAAACATTTTGTTTCAGATTTTAAAATAAAATGAATTTGAAACACATCAAAAAAATGCAACCTAAGGTTGAAAGTGTTTTTTGAAAGATTGCAATTTTCCCATTTATTTTTTTGGATTTTCAAGCTCATATCATAACAAGATCATTAACGAATTTTTTTATCATGAAACAAATCAAATTAAAATGCGGATTTTCAAATGCCTTACAGGTATTTGTGTTACTATTTTTTTCTGGGGTTTCTATTATAGCGCAAAGCAAAAAGCCAAATATTTTGGTGCTTTGGGGTGACGATATTGGAACAACTAATATAAGTGCATACAGTGATGGACTTATGGGCTACACAACTCCAAATATTGATCGTTTAGCCAATGAAGGGCTTAGATTTTTACATTATTATGGAGAACAAAGCTGTACTGCTGGTCGTGCGGCATTTTTAACCGGGCAACATGGTCTACGTACTGGTCTTACAAAAGTTGGTTTCCCAGGGGCACCAATGGGAATGAGCCAGCTAGATCCTTCAATTGGAGGAATTATGAAAAGCTTAGGATATGTAACTGGACAATTTGGTAAAAACCACGTAGGAGACCGAAATGAAAGTTTGCCAACTGTAAATGGTTTTGATGAATTCTTCGGAAATCTGTATCACTTAAATGCAGAAGAAGAGCCAGAATTGCCAGATTATCCTAAAGATCCAGAATATTTGAAAAAATTTGGACCAAGAGGGGTTTTAAAATGTACAGCAACGAATGTTGATGATCCAACTACAGATCCTCGTTTTGGAAGAGTTGGAAAGCAAAAAATTGAAGATACAGGGGCGCTTACTAAAAAAAGAATGGAAACTGTTGATGATGAAACTTCTGCTGCAGACAATCGACTTTATTAAGAGACAAAATGCTTGCAGGAAAACCATTTTTCTGCTGGTTCAATGCTACTCGTATGCACCTTCGTACACACGTAAGAGCAGAACACAGAGGAAGATATACGCATGGAGACAGTGAGTATATTGACGGTATGATTGAACACGATGAAACTATTGGAAGCATTTTAAAAGCATTAGACGATTTAGGAATAGCTGACAATACAATTGTAGTGTATTCTACAGATAATGGCCCTCACATGAATACTTGGCCTGATGGAGCGATGACACCTTTCCGTTCAGAAAAAAATACTAACTGGGATGGAGCTTTCCGTGTACCATGTATTGTACGTTGGCCAGGACATATTAAAGCTGGAACTGTAACTACTGAATTGATGAGCCATAATGATTGGATTCCTACATTCGCTTCAATTGCAGGTGAACCAGATATCGTAAATAAACTTTTAAAAGGTTATAGCGCAAATGGTAAAACTTATAAAGTGCATTTAGATGGTTATGACCAAAGTAAATTTTTAGAAGGCAAAACAGCAAAAAGTGCAAGAGATAAATTCTTTTATACAGATGATGATGGTTTATTGGTAGGATTAAGAGAAGGAGATTATAAGTATGTTTTTGCAGAACAGCGTTTAGGCGGAACAATGGGTGTTTGGGCAGAACCATTTACTAAACTTCGTTTACAAAAGATCTTCAATTTGTATCAAGATCCATTTGAAAGAGCAGATATAACATCTAATACTTTTTGGGATTGGCAAATGAATCACGTGCAGTTAATGTATGGAGCAATACAAGATGTTGTGGTTTTCGCAGAAACATTTAAAGAGTATCCTCCAAGATCAATTCCGCCAAGTTTCTCTGCTTATACTATTATGGAAGAAGCAATGAAAGATATCAAAGCTCAAAAATATGTAGAGAAAAATGTTTTACCTAAGTTAAAAGAAGAAGAAGAGGCAGACTTCAAAAAAGAAAAAATAAATAATCTTAAAAGAGATTCAGATTGAAAAAATCTGAATCTCTTTTATAAAATAAAAGTATCATGAAAAAAAGAATATTTATTTTATCTCTTGTCACTTTATTTTTAGTTTCTTGTAAAAAATCAGAACCTGCAACATCTACGGCAGAAAGCAAGCAGACACAAACAGAGGCAAATGGAGATCCTTTACCAAGCTGGAATGACGGAGCTTTAAAGAAAGATATAATCGCTTATGTTGAAAAAGTAACCAAAGAAGGAAGTCCAGACTTTATTCCAACAGAAAGTAGAATTGCCACTTTTGATAATGACGGAACACTTTGGGCCGAAAAGCCTTATGTTCAGGAATTATTTGCTTTTTATCGAGTAAAAAAAATGGTAGAAGCCAAACCTGAATTGGCGCAAAAACAACCTTTTAAGGCAGTTATAGAAAAAGATAAAACCTTTTTTGAAAAAGGAGGCGATAAAGCACTTATAGAATTGGTTGCTGCAACTCATACAGGAATGAATGAAGATGAATTTGAAACTTCGGTGAATGACTTTTTTAAAAGTGCGCAATATCCAGGTAAAAATATTCCAGTCAAACAAATACGTTATCAGCCGCAATTAGAACTGCTGAATTATCTCCGTGCCAACGGGTTTAAAACCTATATCGTTACTGGTGGAACAATAGAAGTGGTACGAGCAATATCTCAAGATTTTTACGGAATTCCAAAAGACCAAGTGGTAGGAACTTCTTTCAAATATAAATATGATGCGACTAAAAATGCGGTACAACGAGAAGCGGCTTTAGACCATTTTAATGATAAAGAAGGAAAACCAGTTGGCATTCAATTGCACATTGGACAGCGACCTGTTTTTGCTTGTGGTAATGAAGGCGGAGCAGGAGATATTGCAATGCTAACTTATTCGCAGGGAAATAAATATCCATCTTTTCAATTACTCGTAAATCACAATGATTCAATAAGAGAGTATAAATATCAGGAGAAAGATAATGCTTCATTAAATGCGATATGCAAAAAATAAATGGCATGTTGTGGATATGCAGAAAGACTGGAAAAAAGTTTTCGCAGAGTAAGAAAAAAAGAATTGTTTGCAGATTAAAGGGGCAAAGAGTTGAAGTTTTTTAATTAATAAGTTTTAAGCCGTATGAAAAATTCTTTTCTAGCAATATTGTCGCTATTTGTCACTTTTACAATTTCAGCTCAAGAAGAACCGGCAAAAGCGGGAAACAGTGCACAGGAATTAGCAGATAAAATGGCAAATCCCGTGGCAAGTTTAATTAGTGTTCCGTTGCAAAATAATCTTACTTACGGAATTGGCGCTTATAATGGATCAAAATATCAGATCAATATACAGCCTGTTGTTCCATTCAAGTTAAGTGAGAATTTAAACTTAATTACTCGTTATATTCTTCCAGTTGTAGATCAGCAGGATGTAACGGGAGAAAACACACACGAGTTTGGTTTAAGTGATGCCACCGTAACCGCATTTTTTGCTCCCAAAACAAAAGGAATCATCTTAGGAGTTGGTCCTGCTTTTTTAGTGCCAACCGCTACAGACAAACTTTTAGGAACAGAAAAATTCGGAATTGGACCAAGCGTTTTAGTTATGCATCAAGGAAAAGGACTTTCTATTGGTTTTTTGGCCAATCAAATTTGGTCTGTTGCAGGAAATGCAGATAGAGCAGATTTCAATCAGTTTTACACGCAAATATTCTTAACGCATAGTTATAAGAGCGGTGCAAGTTTAGGAATCACTTCAGAGATCACACAAAACTGGGAAGGAAATACAACTCTTATTACCGTTAGTCCAAATGTTGGTGCAATTACAAAATTAGGAGGTCAGACGATGCAATTTGCCGTTATGCCTCTAATTCCTGTTGTTGGACATTCAAACATAAGACCAGATTGGGGATTAAGAGCGGTTGTAGCATTTATATTTCCACAATAATAAAACCGTTTTAAGAAGGTCTTTTTAATTTTATTTATCGGAATTATGGAAGAAGATTCAAAACATACAGCCAAAACCCCATTTAACCCGATAGCATCAAAGGCAGAACGTTATGAAAAAGGAGTTTCGATTAGAAAGAAAATTCCTTTGGAGAAGCATCAGGAATGGAATTCTTTTAAAAATCGAAAAGATCCAGTAGATATTTTAATCAAAACCAGTGAAGGAAGAGTTGAAAGTCTAGTGCCAATTCGGTATAGCAGAATGATGGAATCACCTTTTGCATTTTACAGAGGAGCAGCGGCAATTATGGTCGCCGACTTAGCGCATACTCCAATATCGGGAATAAATCTACAGCTTTGCGGCGATTGCCATTTAATGAATTTTGGAGGTTTTGCTACTCCCGAACGTAAATTGGTTTTTGATATAAATGATTTTGACGAAACGTTTCCTGGACCATGGGAATGGGATATAAAACGACTGGCAGCAAGTTTTGTTATTGCAGGAAGATGGCGAAAATTTTCTAATAAAAATTGCAAAGAATTTGCTTGGCATGTTGCTGATAGTTACAAACGGCATATGTTGGATTACAGTAAATTATCTGCCCTTCAAATTTGGTATGCTGATATTGATCTGGCAGAAATGATTGAATTAGGCCATGATAAAGAACAGAAAGAGTTTGACCAGAAGAGAATAAAAAAAGCATCAGAATATACAGCTCACGAAAAAGAATTTGCAAAGATGACTTATTTTGACGGAGCCAGAGCACGAATAAAAGATGATCCACCGTTGATATTTCACCCAAGTGGAGATCTTGAAAAACAAGTTGCTAAAGAAGGTGAAATTATCCATAAAAGATACATAGAATCTCTTTCAGAAGAGAAGCAGATTTTATTAAGCAGATATAAGCTTCATGATATTGTCATTAAGGTCGTGGGTGTAGGAAGCGTTGGAACTCTTTGCGGAATTAGTTTGCTAATGTCTGCTACAGGCGAACCTATTTTTTTACAGTTTAAAGAAGCCAGAAAAAGTGTGATAGAAGAAAATGTAAAAGTTAAAAGCAAATACACTCATCAGGGCGAACGTATTGTAATGGGACAAAAGCTGATGCAGTCTGCATCTGATATGTTTTTGGGTTGGACAAACGACAGTAAGGACAGATTTTTCTATATAAGACAACTTAGAGATGCTAAAATAAAACCGGTTTTAGAAGTTATGAAACCCAAAAATCTGGCAGATTATGCCAAAGCTTGCGGATGGGCGCTTGCAAGAGCACATGCACGCTCAGGAGATCCTTCAATGATTTCGGGTTATATTGGAGATACAGATAAATTTGCCGACGCCATTTCAGAATTTTCAGTTTTATATGCTGATCAGAACGAATCGGATTACAATAAAATGTTAGAAGCAATAAAACACGGTAAACTGCCAATAGCATCCGAAATTTAGGGTATAGTTATGCAAAGTTAAATAGACAAAAAAATCAAACAAGAGTAAAGTAAGATTTTATTTATTTAATACTGTTAATTAAATAAAATGATTTATCTTTGATAGTGATCTAAGTAATTGTTTAGTAAGTACTTGTGGTGCTTTGACGATTCTTTGGATGTTTTTGCCCCCTTCGTTCAAGATTTTTATGATTTTAATACATTCGAGTTAAACTGATTTAATTATTAATTTAATAAATACCAAAACATGAATATTAAAAGAACAAGTCTTCGTATAATCCCAATTTTATTTTTGGGTTTGTTTTACAGCTGCTCTCCAACTGTAAAAGTTACAACTGATTATGATCATGCGGCGAACTTTAGCGAATACAAAACTTTTGCAGTTTATGACTTAAAAGCACAGCAAGGCCAAGTAAATCAGTTAAATGTTGATCGTGTTGCAAAAGCAATCCGAAACGAAATGCTCGCAAAAGGCTTTACAGAATCGAGTAATCCAGATTTAAAAGTAAATGCTGTTTCTATTTTAAAAAACAAAACTCAAGTCACAGCCGATAGTAATTTTTATGGCTATGGCGGAATGTATCGTCCATACGGATATTGGGGTGGCGGTGCTATGATGGGTGGCAGTACTACAACATTTAATTCTTATGATTATGTTGATGGATCATTAATTATCGATATCGTATCTGCAAAAACAGACAAATTGGTTTGGCAAGGAATCGGAAATGCTGAAATTGACAGCAAACCAGATAATCCAGAACAATTCATCAACGATGCAATTAAAAAAATACTAGCTGATTTTCCTCCGGAACAGTTAAAAAATAATTAAAACAGAAATAAATATTGTACTTGCCAAGCTTCGGCAAGTACAATTTTATACTACACGCCCCTTCTCGCATTCTATTTTTAAGATTTTAAGAAAACCATTCACTAATTAAGCTTAAAAAAATGATCGATATATTACTCTCACTTTTCTTTTTTCGTAGCCACAATTGCAGGTCTGGCAACTTCAATTATGGTTTTATTTTCCAGAAAAAACTATTCAAAGAGTTTCTTTTTGGGAATGTTTTTATTGAGTCTTGCGGTAGTAAGTATCTACAATTTTTATTTGTCGGCCAACTTATTTAAAGATTTTCCAGATCTATTTACCATTACAAAAGCGTTTATATTTTTAACCGCTCCTTGCTCATTTTTGTACGTTAGAAACATTTTATCATTAAATAAAAGTTTCAGAAAATACGATTGGTTGCATTTTGTGCCATTTGGCATTTATTTCTTTTTAACGCTGGTTGTTTATGTTGGAAGTTATACTAATATAAAAGCGGTTCATTATATTGCAGGATTAATCAAAAATCCATTTTCTGTTTTAACACTGACGATTTGGCTTTTCTATGTCTTTTTTCAAACCATGTTGGTTTTAAACTATGATCTGAAAAAATTTGCAGGAAACCAATTTCATCATATTAAAGTAATTAACTGGATTAGAGTATACAATCTCATGATTTTGGTTTTATTTTCGGCACTTTTTGTTCATCATTTTTTATTGCAAAAAGTAGAGCCAACAGATCTTTCGTGTTATATTCTTCTTTCTTCTGTATTGTTTTTTACCGTTGGTTGGCTTTATTTCAAACCGCAAATTTTTCATGACGAAGAAGAAACATTCGATTTTGTTGTCGACAATACATTAGTCGTAAAAGCAAAAGAAACAAAAAGTACGCTTCCAATTGCCAACGAACTTACTCTTGAAAAAAGAGAAGAATACCTTATAAAACTAGACTATGAATTAAACTCTAAAAGTTTATTCTTAAAAAAGGATTTTGTAATAAGAGATTTGGCTGAAGAAACAGGAATATCTGTACACCATTTGTCCAATTTAATTAATTCTGAATTCGGACTTCATTTTCAGGATTATGTAAATCTTAAAAGGATTGAATATTTTAAAGAGAAAATAAACGATCCAGAATGGAAAGATTTATCCTTAGAAGGCATGGCTTGGGGTTCTGGTTTTAAATCTCGAACAACTTGTTTCAGGGCATTTATAAAACACACCGGAAAATCTCCTTCAGAATACTTTAAAACGATTCGTATAAATCCAGATCGTTCAGAAGTTTATTATTTCAAATAAAGTTTTCTCCAATAATAATTATTTGATGCCTGTTACCAAGCTGGAATCCATTCAAAATATTTCATTATGAAGGCAAAAATTAGTAATCCGAAAAAACTAGCGCAATCGGTTTTAACAGCAACATTGCTATTGATTGCTTTTTGTGGTAATGCCCAGTTAAAAGGCGGACATATTTTGGGGTCAATGGGGCTTCAATCGGGAACTCAATCACCAGAAAACACACTCAGTGTATATATTCCAGGTTATATTTATAGCGCATCTTCTTTAAGAGATTCTAACGGAGACAAAGTTGGAAATCCAGATCTTACCATGTTTATAACAGGTATTGGAGCTAATTATGTAAGCGATTTTAAAATTTTGGGAGCCAATTATGGAGCCACAATTCTGATAGCTGGCGCTTCTAACACAATTCAAGGAAGTTACATCGATTCTAAAAGCGATTTTGCTTTTACAGATATGTACATACAACCCATTCAGTTAGGCTGGCATAACAAAAGAGCCGATTTTGTATTTGGTTACCAATTGTATTTGCCCACTGGTAAATATGAACTTGGCGGAAGCAACAATAGCGGTTTAGGAATGTTTATGAACGAATTCTCTGCAGGAACTACATTGTTTTTTAATGATAAGAAAACATTTCATTTTTCGGCTTTAGCCTCTTATGAAATCAACGGAAAAAAGAAAGACACCGATATAAAAACAGGAGATATTTTAAGCATTGAAGGAGGTTTAGGAAAAACCTTTTATTGCATGAATGCCGAAAAAACTGCTCCAAAAGGCATACTCAATGCGGGTTTAATTTACTATCTGCAATACAAAGTTTCTGAAGACAAGATTCCAGTAGGAAGCATTCTTGTTATTGAACCAGACAAAGATAAAGTTGCAGGACTTGGCGCAGAGATTAATTATCTGCACATTGGCTGTATGACATCGGCAGGTTTTAGATGGGTTGGAGAAGTCAATGCCGAAAATAGATTTCAAGGAAATACCTTTTTTATTACGTTGGCACATGTTTTCAGTTTCAAGAAAAAATAATTTCTTAATTAAGAATTTCGGGTTTTGTAGATGAGGTGAAATTTTAAATATAAACGATAAAAATCTTATATGAAAAACAAAAAACCGACACAAAAAAGCATTCTATTTTTGGTTTGGATTATCTTATCGTTTAATGTTTTAAGCGCGCAAAAACACCAAGTAGTTTTTAAAGATTCTCTAGATGGAGCTTTCGATTTGAGTGATTTTCTTATCTATGCCAACGGATTCTTAGTTGTGCCTACCATTGTTACAGAACCTGCGCTGGGAGGATTTGGAGGTGCAGTCGCACCGGTTTTCTTAAAAAAACGTCCGCCTGTTATTGAAGAAGACGGAACCAAACGCCTCGTAAATCCAGATATAACAGGAGGAATAGGAATGTACACTGCAAATAAAAGCTGGTTGGCAGGTGCTTTTCGTTCTGCAACATTGGTAAAATCTAAAATATTGTATCGTGGTTTTGCCGCTTATGGCGATATGAATTTATCATTTTACGCCAATAATCTTCCCAATCATAATGACGAAGAATTTAAACTCAACTTTAAATCAACTATTTTTTATACGCAATGGCTCAAACAGTTTAAAAATGCAAAATGGAGTGCAGGACCACAATATCTATTTTTAAACTCCAAGATAAACCTGCCCGATTTTAATCTTCCGCCGCCATTTGTAGACCCTAAAGACATTAAAAGCACCATAAGCCAGCTGGGACTTGCGCTTCAGTTTGACGGACGTGACAATATATTTACACCAGATAAAGGAGTAAGAATTCAGTCCGATTTTTTCTGGTCAGACAAGGCAATTGGCAGCGATTACCAGGCCTGGCGAATAAATTTATCGGCAATAGGATATTATCCGTTGGCGAAAACCTTAATTGGTGGGCTCAGGATTGAAGGAGAACAGGCGTTGGGGAGTCCGCCTTTTTATTTACAGCCAGGAATTAATATGCGAGGAATTCCCGCTGCCCGTTATATGGGAAAAACCAGTATTGTATCTGAACTCGAGTTTAGATGGGATTTGTACCGAAGATGGAGCCTTATGGGCTATGGAGGTCTCGCAAGCGCCTTTAACGATTGGGATCAGGCTTTTGCAAAACCTGTCGTTTACAGCTACGGAAGCGGTTTTAGATACCTAATTGCCAGAAAATTTAAACTCCGAATGGGAATAGACGTTGCCAAAGGACCAGAAGATTGGGCATACTATATCGTTTTTGGAAGCAACTGGATGCGATAAATTTTCAAGCAAAAAAACTTGTAAGAAGTTAATTTATAAAATACTACACACAAAAAGCCTCAATAATGCGTTATAGAGGCTTTTTGTATTAAATAACTTAATAATTTATGCCGTTAAGAAAATATTAACAATTTAAGATTACACAAATTGTATAATATTTAATTGTTTTGTAACAAATTGGAAACATTGAAGACTAATTTTGTTAAATCTTAAACATAAATTATGAATACATTTTCATTCAAATCAGTGTTTGTCTGCTTCAGTATTTTTGGCTGGAACTGCAGGCTGCTTTGCGCAAGACATTTTAGTAAATTCACTTAAACTAAATGCAAGCGACAAAAGTAAAGAAAACTTCAAATTCACAGAAGTAATTAACCTAGGTACAACATCTGTAAAATCTCAAGGATCATCTGGAACTTGCTGGAGCTACTCAACAAACTCATTCTTAGAGTCAGAAATGATTCGTTTAGGAAAACAGCCAGTTGAGCTATCTCAAATTTATTCTGCAAGAAACGTATATGTAGAAAAAGGAGTAAACTATGTTCGTATGCACGGAGCAATTACGCTTGGAGACGGAGGAGCTCTTCACGATGTAATTAATATGTATAAAAAATACGGAACTGTACCTAGAGAAGTTTACACAGGATTAAACTACGGAACAGACAAAAACAAATTTGCTGAAATGGGCGCTCTTATGGAAGGTGTTCTAACAGCAGTGGTAAAAAACCCGAACGGAGAATTGACTCCAAACTGGCAAAAAGCCTATGCAGCAGTTATTGATTCTTACTTAGGAAAAGTGCCAGATAACTTTACTTACAAAGGAAAAAACTACACGCCACAATCTTTTGCTAAAGAAGTAGTAGGAATTAACCCAGATGATTATGTAGAAATGTCATCTTTTACAAATGCGCCTTACTACCAAAAAACAACTATGATGGTGCCAGACAACTGGTCATTGGATCAAGTTTACAATGTAAAATTGAACGATATGACAGACGTTATCGACAATGCACTTAAAAAAGGATACACTGTAGCTTGGGCAACAGATGTGAGCGAGAAAAGCTTTAGCTGGAAAAACGGTGTAGCTTATGTAGCATCTAAAAAATTCGACGACATGACGGCTGAAGAAAAAGCAGACATGTTTAACGGACCAAAAGCAGAACCAGAAATTACTCCAGAAATGCGTCAGGCTGCGTTTGATAACTATACTACAACAGACGACCACGGAATGCACATTATTGGTCTTGCAAAAGATCAAACTGGAAAAGAATACTACATAGTAAAAAATTCTTGGGGAGAAACAAACGACTACAAAGGTTTCTTGTTTGTAACTAAGAACTTCGTAAAATATAAAACTACTGCATTACTAGTAAACAAAGGAGGAATTCCTGCTGAAATTGCTAAGAAATTAGGGGTTTAATTAACCTTAGAGTTTTATAGAAAATAGAAAAGCGCCGTAATCTTTGGATTGCGGCGCTTTTTTTAAGTGATAGTGTCTAAGATTATAAACAATATTATTCTATTTTAAGGCAACCATTGGAATCTCTTGGCCTTTTACTTTTTAATAGATAGCAACAGCTTTCATCCTCAGGAATGGCAATATAATTTGATTTACTTTCATTATCTAATAAAGTAGAATCTTTAATTAATCTAGTTTTCCATTTTGGAAAGTCTACGGGAGGATTAAAGTTTTCAGCGATATCTTTTAAATTGTTTGACGATAATTCAAGTATTAATTTTTTAAAATAATCTCTATAATCTGAATAAATTAAATATTCCATTTCACGAAATCTATCAATTAAACATCTCTTATTGCTGCTTATTACATTCCAAAAGGACCACCAATATCCATAGAAATCATATCTTCCATTAACCTCTATAGTTAAAAGTGCTCTTCTAAGATCATTTGAAACTTCTTGTTCTTCCTTAAAGTGTTTATTTATAACTATTTGTAATTTATCAAATAATTTATCGTCAAAATTGTTTGAAGTCTCATAATCGATACAATGTAACATAAAGTTAATTCGCCCTCTAAGTAGATCAGTATCTTCAACGCTCCAAATTAATTTCTTTCTATTTGGATTTTCTTGAATTAGTCTTGCTTTTAGTCTTTCTTCTTCAATTTGCTCTTTGGCAAAAGTTGATTTTAGATTTTCAATTGATGCTAAATGTATATATATATCGGCGCAACCAGCAGATAATTCAGATATTAAATTAACAACCCCATCAAAAGTTTGTGGACTTCTAACAATATCTGGTCTTTTTCCGCTTTTTTCGATATCTCCTCTTGATACGATATTTCTAACAACTCGCATCCATTCATTGTATTTGTCAAGATTATATTCTTGCGTATTTCGGAAATATTCTGTTTGCGCAAAAAATAATGCTTTCTGAGTATATGAAGCCCCACTTTCAGAAAATACAACTTCATGTAAAAAATCTTGTCCTGGAGTGTGCCTCCAAAATGGTATATCTAGTTTGAGGGATTTTATTACTGAATATTTTTCGCTGTAGAGATTTAGGCATTCAACAAGATAGTTAAAGTCTGCAATAGTAAAATTTTTTGGTTTGACATTATTCGAATCTTCTTGTAATTTAGTTATAACTGTAATTCTGTCTTCGCTTCTGTTATTACGCTCAACAGAATTTCTAATCATAGAAATAGTCGATATTAACTTTATAAAAGAATCATCTATATTATTATTTTTTCTAAAATGATGCCAAAAGAAGTCAGTCCAAATTGTATCTATACGGCATGCGAAAGTATTCTTAAACTCTATATTATTTTCCCATTTAGCATCTATGATCGTTTTTTGAAATCCGGCCTTAAAATTTTCAAAAGGAGTCAATAGTTTGCCTCTTGCATTCATTTTAATATAAAGATCATCAGTCAAACCAATATTTTTTAACTCAACATTATAAAATCTAATTATACCTTTTTCAGTTGAAATAAGTTTATCCCATAAATTGTCAATTTTATAAAATCTTTGATGAATATCATCAATTGTTCGAAGCATAGCATCAATTGTAGGATCATTTCTCCAAGTTAAAAAAAACCAAGGACAATCTACAATTTTTTTGCTAATAGCAATTTCTTCTACAATATTAATGTTGTTAGAAACCAAAGCATTGCAAAAATCTCGAGATGTAATTCTTGTTTCATAGCTAAAGTTTTTCAGGATATTATTTTGGTCAGTTTTATTTTCTTTAGTAAATGCATACCAATGTAATAAAAACAGGGTTGTTAGTCTTTGTTGTCCATCAAGTGGTTGAAAAGTATTATCTACATTGCTCCCATAAATAAAATCTAACATTATGGGTTTTTCTTCATTAAGACTATCATATAATGCATTTAGAAAATTTCCCCTGATTTCTTTTTTATCTATTCTTCCTTGTGCATAATCTCTCTGAATAATTGGAATTTCTACACTCTTATTATTTAGTAATTCGAAGAAACTTAAAACAGTTCCCTTGTATTTATTTTCGGTCATAATTTTTTATTTAATTAGAAATTCTTCAAGTACAGAAAAAAGATCTTTTTCGTAAGATTCGCGATCTTGTTGAGTCCAGAAAGAGATTTTGGGAGGGTATTCACTAAAGTACTTTAAAAAAACATTTTTGGTGCATATTGGGATAAATATGCCCTGTTTGTCTCTATTTATTATGGTATTTCTTTTAAAAGGAAAAACAGCATTTTTATATCCTCTATTTGTTTCACGATCTAATAATGTTAAATTAGATATGTCATTAATGTCATCGTCATCATTAAGTTCTGAGTTAAAATGCGTAACAATGTCTTCAAATAGACTTTTGAATTCTAAATCATCTTTACAATCACATTTATCTATACGTTTAAGTAAATTTTTTCCATCGCTTTTATTGGTATCGATGTAAGGTTTTGCATCAGAAAGCCATTCTAATTTATTGTCGGGAATTTTATCTTTTATAGAAGTGATATGTTCGATGTCCCACTTTTCATTTTTATAAAGATCAAAAGGGAAAAAAGAATTGTCTTTATCACTAGTCAGCATTGTTAATATGTTGTATAAAAGAAGTATTTTTCGTACGTTTTTACCGTCTGAATATTGCAATTTATTGAGATCAATATTTTTTAAACTATTCCTAATTAAATTATCTAAATGTAATTTAAATTCAGTTTTTGTTATTTTATCAGAAATTAAATAAAGTTCTTTAAGATTTACATCTTCAATACTTACAAGATATCCAATTTTATGGTACAATTCTCGTTCATGGAACCATTCATTAAAAGTTTGAAAATATCTTTTAACTTCATTCCAATTTTCATCCAAATCTATCTGCTTTTTTGAAGCAAATTTTTTACTGAAAAAACGAAATGTTGAATAATTATCGTTTTCTTCATTATTATCATTCATTAATCTAAAAATAAATTCAATTCTATTTGTTGTTGAATTATTTTGATTTAAAAAATACCAAAATTTTTGATTTTGTAAAGAATGCTCAAAGAAATCCCATTCTGTTGAAATCTCCAATTGTCTTAAACGTAGTTTATCATCTGTTTTATCAAAATTTGAACTATTCAAAAAAAGAGCTTTGATTAATTCAGAATTTGTTAACGGAATTTTCCCAATATTAATTCTCGTAAAAATTGCTATGGAATCATCTTCATTACTGAGGTACCAAATTACTTTGGAGTGGAATTTAAAATTTGATTTAAAATTGTTTTTATCAAAGTTTATTCCTTTATTATTAAACCATTCGTTTATCGTTTTATACGCGTTGGCAATAAAATGAAAATCTATACATTTCTCTTCATCTTTTATATTTTCTAAGTCTTTTAAAAAATCTTTAGAACCATGTCTTGTTTCGTAATCTAAATCGAATAACTTATCCCTTCGGTCTTCTTTGTAATCCTGATTTAGATAGAAAAGAATTAAGTATATAGTTGTCAAACGTTGCTGGCCATCAATTACTTCAAATGTTCTATCATGTTTTTCTTTGACTACAATTGGTTGTAAACAATACCAGGTTTTATCATCAGTTGCTTCTACTAATCTAGGATTAAATTCTGAAATATCATTTAATAGCTCTGTAACTTCAGTTGAACTCCATCGATATCCTCTTTGATAAGAAGGAACATAAAATTTATATTCTTGAAGTTCATTTACGGTTTTAAGTTCTAATATATTTTCCATTTATATTTAATATCTGTTTTTAAAAGAGATTTATAAATAAAAGAACTTTATATGGAAATTTATACACGTATAAATACCTGTTTTTCTCTGTTGATAGTTTTTGAACAATTAGGGATTTTACTATATATAATAAAAAGAGGCGCAATCAATGCGCCTCTTTTTATTATATATTTTCAAAAACCAGAAATTACTTACCCTTCATCAACTTCTCCAAATACTCCACTTTATCTTTTTCAGCCTGAACCAAACGTTCATAAAGTTCCACAACTTTATCAAGTGGATTGAAGTTGCAATTATGGTTTACAGTTGGTCCGCTATGAATAACAGAACCTTCGTGATTATTTTGAATGTTGTTTAATACAACTTCGTCGCTATAATTTTTAATTGCATCAGCCGAAACTCCCAAAGCTTCAGCAATAGAGTTTAGTCTTTCATCGTCAACATTTTCGCTTCCTTCAATGGTAGAAACGTATTGCTGGCTTACGCCAATTGCAATCGCAAGTGCTTCTTGTTTCATTCCTCTAAGCTCTCTAATTCGGCTTATGTTTCTTCCGATATGTTTTGGTTTTGTTGCTGTGCTCATACTTCAAAGATATTAAAAATCCTTAAAAATTAGGAATATAGTAAAATACAATCTTTTTGCTTGTGAGATAAAATCATGATCTATTTTGTTAGAATGTATTCTATCGTTTATTTAGCTGAAACAAAAATACAATTTTTCGTACAATAATTATTCGTAACCAAAACCATAAATAAACGCCATGAAAACAGAAAACGAAAACAATGCAAATCAAAACAAAATAATAGAATCGGTAGCTAGATTGGTATCAGATATTTGTTTCGACGGAGAATTTAAAAGCCATCCAGAATACTTAACCGAGATTTTTGAGCATCTTCTCGAGACTGAGCCAGGAAACAGTCTTCCGCTGAGAATTAAAATGTTAAGTTGCATTAGAACGAGCAAAATGTTGGCAAAAGCGCTAGAACCATTTTCAGACGAAGAAATACAAAAAGCCTGCGTTCAAATGATAAATGCGTAAAAAGAAGTACTTTATCGGCTTTCTAAGTAATTCATGGTGTGTGTAGAGCTAAGTAAAAGAAAATCAGTAACTTTGGTCTGAGTTTTTTAATTGGGGCATCTAATTTTATTCAAAAAAATCATGAAAAAGTATGAAGCAATTTTATGTACACTTGCGTTCGTATTTTCTCTCGGCTGTTTTGCCCAGCGCACCAACCATGCCTCCGCTTCGCCAGTAACAGGAAAAACGACATTATTGACGGATAGTCTTGCTAATAATAGCGATTTTGTAATACAATCGTATTATGTAGAAGAAAGAATAAATAAGTTATTTGGAGGTAGAATTATTACTTACCAAGTTTCAAAATTGGACATGGTCGACACTTACGATCTTGGGCCTAATAATACTAGAACAGTAATTCCGAATTACGTAAAAAGAAAACCTAAAGTAGCTCCAAATGCCATAGAGGCCAAAACAACTGTTGCAAGCGCATCTGCTTCTTTAGAACCTGTAAAGGTAGAAATTACAGCTCCTGCATCTATAAGTTCAAAATACGTAAAAGTCGATGTAGTCAACACGTATGCAAAAGTTATTGATAAAGGATATAAATCTACCGACATGCTAAAAAAAGTCGCCGACCGACTGTATTTTGAAGGAAATTTAAAGGAAGCAGTAGGTTATTATGCGCAGCTATTTGAAGAATCGCCCAATCTAGAAGTTATTTATTATTATAGATACGCCCAGTCTTTAAAAGCAATAAACGAAGATGAAAAAGCCAATACTTTAATGAAAAGGTTCAAGAGCGAAACTTTGACAATGAAATAAGGTTTTCTTTGTGTGTTTTTTTAACCGCAAAGAGCGCTAAGGTTTTACGCAAAGTTCGCTAAGATTATTTTTTGAGTTAAATCTAAAGATTAAGTTCGCAAAGCTTTGTGTTTATAAAGCTTTGCGAGCTTTTTTGTGTGAAGTTTTTTAACGCAAAGTAGCTAAGATTTACGCAAAGAGCACAAAGCTATTTTAATGTGGAGTTTAGCCAAAATCTAAAGATTAAGTTCGCAAAGCTTTATGTGTATAAGGCTTTGCGATTTTTTTTGTTTTACCTACAGTTCGTCATCCTGAGGAACGAAGGATCACACTCAAGTGCAAACTAAAATATTGTTTAAAAGAAATATTGATTAAATCTTTTGAAATAATTCAGATAGTGATATTTTTAAAGCTTTTGCTAAAACTGAAAGTGTAACGATGTTTGGGGTAACTTTTCTTTTTTCAATTTTATAAAGATACTGTCTATCTTTTCCAACCATTTCGGCTAAAATGCTATTAGATAATATTTAATTAAAAATATTTGGAACTAAAATTAACTTTGAGATAATATAAAATCATTAGCTTTATTGAATGAAGCTTAAAAGGGTTGTTTTTTGTAATAAAGTTTTTAACATTGTGAGAAATGGATTTTGCAAATTATGAAAAAAACACATATTCATGCATTTATCTATAGTTTAAAGATTTGTAAAATCTAAATAACTGATCATAGATAATTAATTCATACATTCTTTGGTTAGAAGTATATTGCCTATTAATCATCATATGGATATGACTCGCGAGAAAGTTTTGTAAAGAAATTTCGATTTTGGTTTTAATTTGTATTGAGCGTTTAATAGTTTTAATAGTTTTTTTATTTACAATCTTGTGCATTTCAGGATAATTATTACTTGGCATATCTGATAAAAGTGCCTTCATTTGGGAATAAATCATCCGATAGTTTTTAGACAGATCTTTTTTTTGCGCTGTGTCAGTTTCAAATTCAGTTTTATAGGATCTTTGTAAATCATCCATTAATGACAGTTTCTCCTGATTTGATAATTGAAAAGAATCCAGAAATGAATTAACTGCTAAAAAACTGAACAGTAATGGGGTTTCTTGTTTTTTAAAGGAAGATTTTATTTTGATGTATTGCAGAATCATTTTACTGTCTTTCCAAAATAGATATTCTGAATCTGAAATTGTATTGGCTCCATATCGTTCTATTTCTCTATTATAGGTGTCTGTTTGTATTTTCCATATTAAGTTTTGTTGTAGCAGTTGATTAAGAACAGTATGTAAAGCTTGAATTACAACAACTAAATTGTTAGTGTTTTTTATCAAAAATCTAATTCGAAGATGTTCATCTGTGTCTTTGTAACGAATAAAAAACCATTGTTTGATTATTTTTTTGCGTTCTAATTTTAAAATAACAGGTTTCAATTTTTCTAGTAAAATATAATCAGAAGTTTTAACCCCAGTATAAATTTTATAGTACAGCCATTCGCTGCCAAGACAAAAATCTCTTTGCATTTTTTTACGCTTTTTCTTTATAATAAGAAAGTATAATCTGATTGGAAAAATTCTCTCCTAAATTGTTTTTTACGGCCGCATCATCAACAAATAGAAATTCTTCTAGAAAAAACTCTTCTTTTGATTTAGTTGCATTTAAAAATAATTTTATTGAAATCAAAGATTCAAAATCAAATAGAAGCGTATTGTCGCCATTAATCCAATTTACAAAACGTGGAAGATTCCTTTCTGACCGCCATTTCAAGAAATGTTCTTTTAAAATACTTTCATCGATTTTATGAAAATTTTTTATTTCGTCTTTTTTAATTTTCCATTTAGCTTTAGAAAGTATAGTTGCATTATACACAACTCTTGGAAAATAGATATAATGAGATTCTAAAACCCCCAGTTAAATGAAGATACTGGTTTGCTATCCTGCATTTCCAAATCACATAAAAAATGATAAACGGGAAGCGAATTACTTGTGAAATTATGAGCATTTGACATGCATGGAAGTATTTCTTTATTGTGTTTTTGGGATCTCAAAACAATTCTATTGGATCTGACCGATACATAAAGATCATTTAGATCAAAGTTATTTTCATTTGAAACGCCAGATTTGCATAAATAGCTTATCTCATGCTCTCTCAGATTTGGCCTTTTAAGGATATTGCCCGTCCTGGATTCGGGTATATGAACAATTTCTGCCAGAATTTTATCATCATGATATCCGTTCTCTTTTTCAATAATCTGTTTGATTAAATTATGTATATCAGTGTTAGAGCCGCAAAATCTTCCAAGTAATTTTGCAAGACTGACATTTCCGGAAGATATTAAAACAATCTGATCGTCATTTAAGACTTCGATCATTACCGAAAATGTTACCGGAATATTCTTGAGGTTGTAATCTGATTCAGGAAAGTCATTTTTATTAAGCTGAATTTCTTTTTCTTTTC
The DNA here is from genome assembly GCF_029625315.1 of Flavobacterium ginsengisoli. Lineage (NCBI taxonomy): Bacteria > Pseudomonadati > Bacteroidota > Flavobacteriia > Flavobacteriales > Flavobacteriaceae > Flavobacterium > Flavobacterium ginsengisoli. Next base: position 3,403,882 of record NZ_CP121110.1, on the reverse strand, counting down.
CAATATAGCAGTCGTGAAGTTTCTTCTGCATAATAAAATCAAAATCAGTCCAAACCTGTTTTTTTTCTTTTGCTGGTTTAGCTCTGAATGAAAAATTCTCTAATAGATCATGAGTATCATTCATATCATGATTTTGCAGGTATCCAATTCCAATTTCAGTGTCCAATACCATGCTTAAGGGCATTTCTCTGGTTTCATATCTTTTGGTGAAGGCTTTTTTGAAATTTTCTAGATTTTGAAATTCCTTCTGAGTCTGGATGCTGTTTAAGAATTCAATAGCTTTTAGAACTCTTTGTGGAATCTTTTGATTTAAATTGTTTTTTTGGGCTGATAGATTTAAATCTGTCTGGAAAAGATATTTTTCGTCATATGTCGTTCCAATTCTATCTATTATTGTTTTTATTTCTTTATATATTGCTCCAGACGGCGATAAACTAATATCTAGATCAGAAAGTTTTATTTTTAAACTTTTAAACATCTCGGTTTGGTTATTATAAAAAGGAATATCGTTAAAGAGTCTAATTATTTTTTCCCATTCGTTATTTCCAGTCAGTGATGCATCAATGTCAGGCACTAAAAAATGGAAATCAATTAGCTGAAAAATATATTTTTCAGCCTGCTCTTTTTCAGATTCACTATCAGCCAGAAGGGATGCTATTTCATTGACAGTCATTCCAGATTTTGACTGGTTTAAAACCTGAGTCAATAGATCAGATTTTCGCAATGCTGAAATGGCATGTTCACGCTTTGCATTGGCATATTTATATTCAATAAACCGATAAAAATCACCAGTTTCATAAATAGAAGAATTGGGAAAATATTTTAAAAGAAGGGCAGCTTCTTTTCTTTTGGCGATATCTTGAAGCAAGGCTATCCAGTACTGCATATCGAATTGGGTAAATCGCTTATGTTTATTTATGGGACGCAATACGATATCTGTTTCAGAATTTAATTTCCCGACACAGCATCCCGCAAATAAGCCAAATGGTGTGCAGCGGGAAGACATTCTCGCTATGTATTTTAAGAAAGTAAGTTCCAGAGCATGCGTTTTCGTGTTAGATAATGAGGATGTATCTAAAGCCCATTTATCCAGTTCATTACGCAATTCGGGAGAAGCCAGATTAATAGCTTCTTTTATAATTGAATTTTTATAGAATTTTTTTGCCTTCTCGGCTGAATAGTCTTTGACCAACTCCAAATAAGCAGACAATGGAAATAAAGGAGTTCTAAGAACATAGTCAGAGAAAGCTGTAATTTTATAATGATGCATTATTTCTTTTTACTTATTTCTTCAGCGAATTTCATTGCATTATAAACATTCAGAACTTTTCCGGATTTTGATAGTTGTGAAAATGGAACTTTTTTACCATTAGATCCTGGGATAATAACTTCTATATCATACGGAGTCCCTGAATTAATAATAATTTGCTTAATCTCCTGCACTGTAAATTTGGGATAATACATCCATATTAACGCAGCGGTGCCGCATACCATCGGAGCAGCAAAGGAAGTTCCTGAGTCTGTTTTATAAATGTTGCCAAAGCCTGTTGTGTAGATTTCATCTCCAGGCGCAAATAGATCTACATTATGTTTGCCGTAATTTGAAAAATCCGACACAAATTTGTCTCCTAACTTTTGGGTTATAGATCCAGCGTTAATAAAATTACTGCAGATCTCAGTTACGCCATCATAATCCAGATCATTTGGATAATTTGGTACTTTATCAATATCAGTGCTTTCATTTCCAGCACTGTGAACAAGGAGTACATTGTGCTTCTCAGCATATTTAAAAGCATCTGAAACCCAGTCTTTATGCATTGAAAATTCTTTTCCAAAAGACATATTAATTATTTTTGCACCATTATCCACAGCATACCTGACAGCCATGGCAATATCTTTATCATGTTCGTCACCAGATGGCGAAATATTTAAAGGCATAATTTTTACTTCAGCAATGCCTTTTATTCCTTTATTGTTGTTTCTGTTTGCAGCAATTAAACCAGAAACCATTGTGTTATGATCCTGAATAGGACGGACACCTTCAATAGTATTGCTGATCCTGTTATTGCCATATCCTTTTTCTAAAATACTGGGATTGTCACCTATTGGAAGACGCTCATTATATTCTAAATTTAGATTTTTGTTTACAATGGAATCCAACTGGGTTTTCTGGTCCTGCAATTTTTCAAAAGTATTCTGCCCCATATCTAAATTAGCAATAATAGAACCTATCAATGCGCCTAAATCTCTATCGCCATCATCGCGCCTTTGACGAAACTCCTTATCATTAATTTTGTATTTTTGATAAAGACTGTCAAGCTGTTTATAGGTGTAGTTTTCTTTCGGAAAAAAGAACTTTAATGTATCTTTTGCTTTAGGATAAAGTTCTGTTTTATAATTTAAAGATTTAAGCCACCTTTTATAATAGGCATTTTTTTCTTTCAAGGTGCTCAGAGCTCTTTGATATTCATTAAATTTCCATAAATCATCATCGTTTATTTGAGCTTCAGTCTTGTCTTTATAAAGCTTTCCCCACTCTTCGACTATACGCACATATTCATATCGATTCCACACTACATAACCGCCGCTTTTTGTGCCGGTAAAACTCCATCCATTAATATCATCAATGTATCCATTATTGTCATCATCAATATTATTACCTGGAATTTCTTTAGTGTTTACCCATATTTGGCCTAGCAAATCCTCATGTTTTAAATCGATTTGTGTATCAATTACCGCAACAATAATATTTTTATTTTTAGGCTTTTTTCTATTCAAAGCATACCAGCGCTCTAATGAGATGCCTGGGATACCATCTTGGCTGTAATCTTTCTGGCACCAATTTTTTGCATCTGCACTCAAAATTTCCGTATCTGAGTTCCTATTCTCAGCAGAATTATTTGATTCCTTTATGGATTTGCAACTGCAGACAAAGAATACAAAGAGGACAGTTATGTAATAGGGTTTCATTTTTTTTGAAAATTTAATTTTATAAAATCCTTAAATAGGATTTTATGCTCGCAATTATAATAATCTAAATTTTTATTAAGCACAGTCACCAGAGGATCCTCCTCTGCCAGTTTTATTTGTATCGATAGGGTCATCGCCCTCAATTCCTCCTCCTACAATTAAATGAAGGTTCTTTAATTTAGCTACTTGAAACTTTTCCAGACTAAACTTGTTTTTTTCTGCTTTTTTCTTTTTAGGCTTCATCATTTTGTTTTTTTATTTATTATTACAGCAAATATATATGCTGAGGCTTACAGAATTATGCAGAAATTTTATTTGCATGTCGGAATTCAGGAATTTCGAGTTTTTATATCTGCAAGTTGTTGAAAAACAGAAGCTGTTTATATTGTATCTGCATCTAATTCCTTAATGAAATAAGTAGGTTTGATGCCTGTTTTCTTATAAAAGGTCGCTGAGAATGATTCAGCATTATTAAAGCCAAATTCCCGAGCAAGTGCATGAATAGTATATTTTCTCAGTTTGTTATCTTCTTTTAATTTGTTAAGAGCATAGTCAATTCTTAAATCATTAACATATTGAGTAAATGATTTCTGTTTGTATACATTTACTATTTTTGATAGGTATTTGCTGTTCGTTTCAAAAATTTGGGATAAGCTATGAACTGTAAGATTTGGGGTGAGGAATTCTCGGTTCATTTCAAAATGATTTAGTTTCTCTAATATCTGATTTACCAGTTCTTGAACAATTCCAATATCTTCAGGTTTATTTATTTCGTTTGTAGTTATACTTTTGTTATCTGTTTTATTTTCAGTGTTTTCATTATTTTTTTCTTCTTTTATTATTTTCTCAAATCTGGCACGGTACAGCTTTCTTGTACGAAATTGGTATATGCCAAAAGTTCCTAGGCAGAGAGCTATTATAAGTAAAATACCAAATCCCCAATATGTATTTTCTTTATCTCTTTTGAGAGATGCAATCAGATTTTCTTTTTCGGAAAGCAAACGCGGAGTATCATATTCTTTATTTAACAGCTTATTTAGTTCACGGTAATTTTTCTGCAGAGTGCTGTCGATTTGCATATAGGATGTTATGTATTTGAGCTGATTCTCCTTATCTCCTGTATTCTTATAATAATTAATTAAATATGGATACCCTCCTAGAAACTCGTTGCTTATTTCCTTTGTTGTACGGTATATCGAATCTACTTTGATAAAAGATCTTGCTGCTTTTTCTTTCTTTCCTAATCCGCTATAGGACTTACCCATATAATAGTATGATGCCAGTATATTTCCCGTATCATTGTATTGGATCATTTTCGGCAGAGCTTTATTAATGCTGTCAAGAGCTTGATTATAATTTTTTTTTAATACCTGATTTGCTCCTTCATTTAAGATGAAAAGATATTTGTAATGCTCATTCTTGGTTATGACCGATTCTCGCAAACCTAGTTGATTATAATAAGAAGTTGAATCTGTATTTTGTAAAGATTTAAAGCAGTCCGCTATTCCAAAAACAACATTTTGAAAATCTTTTGCATATTTTCCCACTCTATAATCTGTCTTCATATAATAATTATAGCATTCTTTATATATTTCTAAAGCTTCTTGATATTCTTCTAAATCCTCAGATTTGGCAATTGCTATATATTCCCTCACAACATAATAGTAATCAATATTATTTTCAAGTGCGGATTTTTCTGCAAGTTTATAGTTGGCCATTGCCTCTTTGTATTTAAAATTAGATCTTAATAAATCTGCTTTTTCACAATATGCAGCAGCAGGAAAGAATTTATCTCCGCTATTTTGAGAATATTTTATTACGCTGTCAAGATATCTGATACTCTTCTTGTGGTCTTTATTATAGTACAAAATAGCAAATTGATAATATGCTTTTGCTCTTCTGATATTTATATTTTCTGCATTTGCTTTCTGAAGATAAGTTTCTGCGTATTTAAGTTGCAACTTAGGCTTGTCGGTATTTGCAAAGTATAGATTATGCAGTTCATCGTATGTAAAACGGTAAAGTTTTTTGTCAGGTGACTGTGCTGATAATGTAAATGTAACTAGGAATAGAATTGAAAAAGAATTCCATTTCAAATAAATCATGACTTTTGTTTTTAGGTAAAAATACTATAAAAAGTATAATACAATTAGTAAAAACAAATAAAATCTTACAGAAATATTATTGAAGAATTCTTAAATAGTGTTATGCAAAGAGCGAATTCCTGAATTTCTTATCTGAATTCAGGAATGTCGGTAACAATGTTTTGTAGGACTTAATATTCTCCTTTAGTTTTGATTCGAAAATATAGAAGTAAAATAATTAATGCAGATTTTATAATGTTTAAAATAATAATTGGCACCCTATTGCTTTTAAGTTGTTCTTTAATTGCCCAAAATAAAATACAAGGTAAAGTAACTGATATAAATAATGCTCCTGTTAAATTTTCAGAAGTTTTGCTTATAAATAAAGATTCTATAGTTCTGAAGAATGAGTTAACTAATGATCTTGGGAATTTTAATATAGAGACAGAACCTGGGGATTATTCTCTAAAAATAAAACAGAGAGGAAAGATTGTGTGGCATCGAAATGTAATAGCAATCGGGAGTGTTGATCTTGGGGTCATTAAAATAGATGCAGGTGAAAATTTGAATGAAGTTTTAGTTAAAACGTCTAAAAAAACGTTTGTCAGGAAATTAGACAGATTGTTATTTAATGTTGAAAATTCTCTTTCTTCAACTGGGGGAAATGCTATTGATGTGTTAAAAGTAACACCAGGGCTACAAGTAGCAAACAGTGGCATAAACATAATAGGAAAGAATTCTGTGACCGTAATGACTGATGGCAGACTTGTGCGGCTATCTGGTGAAGATTTAATTAATTTTCTTAGCTCAATTCCTGCAGACAATATTAAATCCGTAGAGGTAATAACAGCCCCGCCCGCTAAATATGATGCGGCAGGAAATAGCGGAATTATCAATATAAATCTTAAAAAGCTTAATAAAGAGGAACCCTTTAATGCAAATATTAATTCTTCCTATGAGCAGAAAACTTATGCGGCAGGAACAATTGGCGGTAATATAAATTCCCAAGTAGATAGGCTGAGCATTTATACAAATGTAAATTATAAAAATGGGGCTTTTAAAATAAGGGAAAACAGAAAATATTTTTATCCTGACCAGTTATGGGATGAATATAATAATAAAAAGGAAAATATTAATCTTTTATCGGGCAGAATTGGCATGGATTATAAATTAGACAGCAAAAATGAACTGGGAGCATCGTACTTGGGGTCATTAAGCAAGCCATCAAACACTGAAATAGATCAGACTAATATATATGATAATCAAAATGAATTAACAGATTATTATACGAAGACGGCTTCTTTCAAGCACAGAAAAGATTTTTTTCATTCTTATAATGTGCATTATAAAAACGTCCTCGACTCTTTAGGCAAGTCTATATCAGGAAATATTGATTATTTAATTGCAGATCAGGATACAGACAGAACATTTGATATTAATTCGTTTGTCAATGGGAATTCTGCATTTTACAATGCCTTTACTAACGGCAATCAAAATGTTAAAATTACAACTTCTAATATTGATGTAGAATTGCCATATAAGAAGCTGAAGTATAATTTTGGAGGCAAAGTTTCATTTATTGATACAAATAATTTTTTTAATTATTATGATATATCAACAGGCGAATCAGTATTAGATACCAAACAGAGTAACGAATTTAAATACACAGAAAATACCCAAGCAGTATATTTCAGTACAGAAAGTAAAATGGATAAGTGGGAATTTCAAATTGGATTACGAGCAGAAAGCACACAGACGAAAGGATTTTCAAAAACATTGAATGAAACAAATAAAAGCAAGTATATCAAATTATTCCCCACTGCTTATGCTTCCTATAATGTGAATGACAAAAATCAGCTGGCATTAAACTATTCCAGAAGGGTTGGAAGACCAAGTTATTATATGACTAATCCATTTAGAACCTATATAAATGATTATAGTTATATAGAGGGAAATCCTTTTATACAGCCTGAATTTAATAATAACATTGAGCTTTCCCATACCTATAACGATAATCTGACAACCTCGCTCTCTTTTGGTTATTTAGAAAATGGCAAAAGTCAGGTACAGCTTCTAGATCCAATCACAAATGTTTCAAAATTCACTTATCTTAATTTTTGCGATGTGTACAGTATCTCATTCGATGCAAGTTATACTCTTAAAAAAGGACAATGGCTGGAATCCTACAATTATGCCAATCTTTTTTATAAAAAAACCATTGCGAACGCAGTGCTGGATAATCAGATTGTTGAAATGGCCAGTTATTATTTTAACTCAAATAATACTTTTATTTTAAATAAATCTAAAACTTTTTTTGCAAGCCTGGATTTAGCATACAGATCCCCCCAAATTATTAATATTTCCCATATGGGAGAAACATTTAATATAAATGCAGGCGCCAAGTACTTTCTGCTTAACAAGAATTTACAGTTTGCCTTAAATTTTTATGATTTGTTGCGCGATAACAAATACAGAGCCTACAGTTATTCCAATGGAGTAAAATCGCAGTCAAATAATTACGCTGATAGCCAGTTCATGAGATTTTCCGTACTCTACAAGTTTGGCAACAGCAAAATTAATGTGCGTGAAAAGAAAAGAGGAAATGAGACTGAATCAAACAGGGCAAACTGATTCTGCTGATGTTTTAAGCTTGACATAGACTTTTTTATAAAAAAGATACGCTGTATTGCTTCCGCATTTTTTTGATTAAAAATACGGAGATAGTTATCTGCATCTCAAATTTAGGGATATCAGTTTTGCAATTATGAAGTTTTTATAATGAATTATGCCTGAGCAGCTGGGTTAAATGCTGATTATATAAATAATTTAAAAACTATGTAAAATGAAGAAAAGATTAAAAAAAATTCCAGGACTTAAAACAGAAAATGGATTATTAGTGGGCGGTTTTGCATCTTTGGATGTTAGCCAGATGAATAAAATACGAGGCGGTAAGCAAGCGCCTGAAAGCAATGTTGTTTGCGATAATAAAGGAAACTGCAATGGAGATAATGGAGCATGCACCAATGCAAGCTGTTAATAAAAACGAAAAAATTTATAGATGAAAAGTCCGAAAAAAATTCTGAAGACTTAAAAGATATGGAGTTTTAATTCATTAATAATTTTTATGAAAACAAATAAAAATGCAGGGAAACTGCCTGCCTTAAAACAGGATAAAAATGGCGGACTTTCAGGAGGATTCGCTTCATTGACTGATTCTCAACTGTACAAAATAAAGGGCGGTAAGATGCCTCCAGATTGTACGAACAGTGCATGCTCAAACGCATCATGTGCTGGCGAATCTAATGGAGTATGCTCAAACGGAGTATGCTGATAGCTATAAAACGAAAAAAAAATTACTGTAAAATTAATTTTAATAAAATCTAAATCTATGAAGTCAATTATAAAAATTGAGAATCTAAAGACATTAAAAATCAATTCGAAAAGTGTCTTAAGCGGAGGATTTGCATCATTGGACGAATCTCAAATGGCTAAAATTCGTGGAGGAAAGCAGGCGCCAGGGGTAAATGATTATTGCACCAATGGAACATGCGGAGGCGGAAACGTTGAGTGTACAAATACTTCTTCATGCAGTTAAATCAAGCTCTTATACAATCTATAAGATTTTAATAATTATGTTGGCATAGAGATTTTATTGTCTCTATGCCAATAATTAAATAAAAATTATCATTATGAAGTACAGCAAATTCAATAATTTTTTTAATTATGAGGATAAAAAAATCGGATATAATGCATTTTCAAATGAATTTGTTCTTTTGGATCCAGAACTTTTTGAATTGTTTCAAGCTTCAAGAAGAGAGGACGATTTTGAGGAGCTATTTAATATCCATCCGGATTTCCATACTCATCTAATTGAAAAAGGGTTTTTAGTAGAAAACGAAACCGACGAAATTGAAAATGTAAAAAATCTGGTTCGGCAGATCGACAGGGAAAATGAATCTTTTTATCAGCTGACTGTCAATCCAACCATGAATTGCAATTTTAAATGCTGGTACTGCTACGAAACCCATATAAAAGCATCTAAAATGTCTCAGGAAACGATTTTATCAGTGATAAAATTTGTTGATAATTTATTGGCTGAAAAGAAAAATTTAGAATATTTCCATCTAAGCTGGTTTGGTGGAGAGCCTTTGCTTTATTTTGATAAAACAGTTTTGCCACTTCTTGAAGAGATTTATCCAAAAATGCAGGAAAGGAAAATTGGCTTTACTTCAGGTTTCACCACTAATGGTTTGTTAATTAGCCAAAAAATGCTTGATTCATGCAGAGCTTATGGCGTGAATTATTTCCAGATCACTTTAGACGGACACAGGGAGAGACATAATAAAGTGCGATATGTTTCGAAAGAAAAAGGGTCGTACGATGAAATAGTGGCAAACATTATTTTAGCTATAAAAAATGCTTTTACGGTAAGTGTAAGATTAAATATTTCTGAGGAAACTATCGAAACGCTACCACAGATTATTGATGATTTTATTAATCTGATAGATACAGATAAGAAGTTTCTAAATTTTTCATTTCATGAGGTCTGGCAGGAGAAAAAGGATATTCATGCAGATGTTCAGGGCATTGTGGATCTGTTTCGGGAAAAAGGATTCAATGCCCTTTATAAAGGAATGAATTTAGATACTGTGCGAAATTCATGTTATGCTGACAAAAATAATCATGCAACTTTAAATTATAATGGAGAAGTTTTCAAGTGTACTGCGAGAGATTTTGAGTCAAAATCTAAAGAGGGGCAACTGAACGAGAAAGGTATTATTGAATGGAATGATAAGTTTGAGGATAGAATGAATTCTAAATTTAAAAACCCGCCCTGTCTAGACTGCAGTATACTTCCAATATGTAACGGGGGATGTTCTCAGCAGGCTATCGAACATAAAGGGGTAGATTATTGCGTAAATAATTTTGATGAAAACAAAAAGTTGGAAATTATTAAAGACAAATTTTTATATGCCATTTCTTAAAACAATATTTCTTTATGGTTTTTACTGCCCAGCATGATCAGACAGATTGCGGACCAGCATGCCTGTCAATGATCGCCAGTTTTTATAAAAAAAAATACCCTCTGCAGTTCTTAAGAGACCGTTCCTATATTAACAGAGAGGGGGTGTCTTTATTTGGCATCACGGAAGCGGCACAAGGAATAGGATTCGAAACGCTTTCAGGCCTGCTTTCACTTGAGAGGCTTATTGAAGAGAAAGACAGCCTGCCATGTATCCTGCATTGGAATCAGAATCATTTTGTGATTCTTAAAAAAATAACACAAAATTTTTTTTCTAAGAAATATCGTTTTCATCTTGCAGATCCAGCTCATGGCTTCATCACTTTAAGTGAATCCGCATTTAGAAAATCGTGGATATCTGACGGACACTCAGGTATAGTCTTATATTTACAGCCAACAGATAAGTTTTACGATTATAAGGAACCAGAAGAAATTAGGCTGTCTGCCAGCTATTTGATAAATTATTTAAAGCCCTATAAAAAACAGCTGGCATTGATGGTCCTGATGCTTTTTTTTGGCAGACTGTCTGACATTAGTTTTGCCTTTTCTAACCCAAAGCTTGATAGATGAAGGAATCAGTGCAAAAAGGATAGATCTTATAATGCTAATACTGATTGGCCAGTTATCTGTTTTTTTGGGCACCTTGTTTTTTGAAATTATTAGAAACCGGGTGATGCTAATTGTGGGATCTAAACTAAGCATAACCATTGTCTCTGAGTTTTTAAGAAAACTGATGCAGCTTCCGGTTAAATTTTTTGATTCAAAAATGATGGGTGATTTCAGCCAGAGGATTCAGGATAATGAGAGAATTGAGCATTTTTTGACTTCTCAAAGCCTAATTACTTTCTTTTCAGTGGTGACATTTTCGGTGTTTTTTGGTGTTCTTTTTTATTATAACATTTGGATTCTTGTTGTTTATCTAATTCTTACTGTAATATCTATCATATGGTCAGTTTATTGGCTTAAAAAAAGACAGATTTTAGATTATTTCAAGTTTCAGCACCGAAGCGAGAACCAGGAATCAATCTATGAGATTGTAAGCGGTGCGGCAGAAATGAAACTTAACAAATTTGAAGATTTCAAGCGTGATGAGTGGGAAAAAATACAGCAGAAACTTTTTAATATAAATATTCGTATTTTAAAGATTGACCAGCTGCAAATTTCTGGTTTCGAATTTATTAATCAATTGAAAAATATTCTGGTAACTTTTTTTTCTGCCACATTAGTTGTAAAAGGGAAAATGAGTTTAGGTGAGCTGCTGAGTGTTACCTATATTGTCGGGCAGATGAATTCTCCAGTTAATCAGTTGGTCAATTTTTTTCGCTCACTTCAGGATGCAAAATTAAGTTTTGAGAGATTAAACGAAGTTCAAAATCATATTATTGAAGAAGATCCCACTATTCACGAAAAACTATTTGACAGAAATACTATGCCAACAGGCATAACATTCAAAAATGTAAGTTTTCAGTATGACGGACCAAAATCAGCTTATGCACTGAAAAATATTAATTTTAAAATTCCTGAGGGGAAAATTACTGCTATAGTAGGCGCCAGCGGCAGCGGGAAAACTACACTGATGAAACTATTATTAAAATTTTATTTGCCAAGTGATGGCGAATTATTGTTTAACAATAAAAATATAAATATAATCTCCCCAAAAAATTTGAGAGAAAACTGCGGCGTAGTTATGCAGGACGGTTTTATTTTTTCAGATACCATAGAGAGAAATATTGCGACAAGTGATAGACTTATTGATGAAGAGCGATTAAAGAGAGCGGTCAGCATTGCAAATATTGAGGACTTTATTTTGTCTCTTCCACTCGGGTATAAAACAAAAATAGGGGCTTCTGGGAATGATATTTCCGGCGGGCAGAAGCAGAGGATTTTAATCGCCAGAGCGGTATACAAGGATCCCCATTATATTTTTTTAGATGAAGCAACTTCTGCTCTTGATTCCGAAAATGAAAAAATCATACACGAACGCTTGCATGAGTTTTTTAAAGGCAAAACGGTTCTGATAATTGCCCATCGTCTTTCAACTGTAAAAAAGGCAGATAATATTGTGGTCTTGAAAAACGGGAGTATTGTTGAACAGGGAAATCATAAAGAGCTGGTTGATATTAGATCAAATTATTTTAATTTAGTTCGAAATCAATTAGAATTGGGCAATTAATAGTGTTTGATAAAGCCCTTAAAAATATGCCAGTTTTCTGCCGTAGAATTCGTTTTATTAGAATAAAATTTTTCTAAAGGATATTAAAAAAACTATCTTAATTGCACTTATATTTTTAGGGTATTATGGCTGTAAAACAGGTGAAATGACAATGGACGAGAGAAATCTTGTAATAGGGAAAATTGATCAGATTTATGATGAAGATCAGAAATATACCTGGCATGCCTCCTGCTGAGCTGACTCGAAAGTATGGAAGCGAAAAAGTATAAGAAATCTTCAAAAAAAGAGAGATAGCATAAATGCCATCAATCAGGGCCACATTAATTTAATTTTCAATCATTTCGACTATCCTGGCTATGATAAAGTAGTCGCTGATGCATCTGATAAATTTTATATAACTGTCCAACACGCTGGATTAGAAAAAATTAAAAGTGTTCGAGATTTTTTATTTGAAAACAAAATTGACGCCTCCAATTTTTCCCCAATAAAATATGCGATTGTTTACTCATTGATGGTTGAACCATGCATACTCCTTATTTATAATGACGGTACAATAAATTTAATGTCCAAATCGCAGTATTTAAATTATCTAAGCGATAAGTTCATCTTACTTACTCGTATCTCTGTTAATTTACTTGACATATCGCAAACAGAGTTTCCAAAAAATGGTTTCACAGATTTTTCAAATGGCGACTAGGTAACTACTCTAACACATAAAGAGCTTGAATTGCTTTACTATCTGCGAACTGATGATGAAATTTATTTAATTGAAAGTTCAATGAAATTGAATGTTAATACGAAAGTTGTTGATATTATAAATAAAAGTGCTTTTCAGGATATTGAAATTAAAGTAAGAGATGGTAGAACTATTTTAATAAAATCTACCGAACTAAAAAAGTAAATGGAATCAGGACTATGACGCGAAAAAAGGGCTTAAAACTTCTAAGCAAGGCTTTATGAATATGTTGAGAAACTTTTTATATGTCGGGAGAATAGTTGTTCCAGAATGGAAAAAAGAGCTGTTGGAAATTGTAGATGGCTTACATTCTAGGATAGTTTCTGAAGAAATATTTGAAAAAGTTGCATCAATTTTGTCTGATAAAAAAAGAAAGTCTCTCATTACAAATTTAAATGATGAAATGTTGCCTTTGCGTCAACAACTTTTGTGTTCTAAATGTGACAAAAAGTTTACAGGAGCTCCATCTAAGGGAAATGGGGGTAAATTTTATTATTATCATTGTCGGAATAGATGTAATGGAAGTTAGAGAGCAGAAGAGTTACATGGTTCTTTTTTACTTTCCTTAAAAAGTTCGAAATAAAAGATGAGGTCTACAATTTATATTTAAGAATTCTTGAAAGTAAGTTTTCGGAAAATTCAAAAATTCGAGATAACAGAATTCGAAAAATTTATTTAGAAATTCAAACACTAGAGATTAAAATTATAAAACTCGAAGATTCAATTGGAGAGACTGAAGTGCCAATTGCAAGAATTCTGACCATAATTAAACACTATGAAGTTGCAATAAATGAGATGAAAGATGAAAGAGAAAGTTTAAAAATAGCTGATAAAGAATTTACTGCCTATTTGAAATTTGGAATTTCATTTTTAAATGGAGTTGGTATATACTATGAAATGAGTGATTCTAAGATTAAAAAAAATGATTATTGGTTCGATATTTCCTGAGAAATTGATATTTGATGATAAAACTTATCGAACCGTAAAAGAAAATGCTTTTCTAGAGTTAATATTCAACAATAACAATGCCTTAGAAGGCGTTAAAAAAAACAAGCCACTCTTTCGAATGGCTTGTCTATTAAAGCTCCCCCTCTTGGGCTCGAACCAAGGACCCTCTGATTAACAGTCAGATGCTCTAACCAACTGAGCTAAGGAGGAATCACCTTAAAAGGTTAATATGTTTGCTAAAAAAAGTTGCTCCCCCTCTTGGGCTCGAACCAAGGACCCTCTGATTAACAGTCAGATGCTCTAACCAACTGAGCTAAGGAGGAAAGTGTTGCTCTTTTTAGCGAGTGCAAATATAAAACTATTTTTAGTTTCTCAAAAACATTTTCACTCTTTTTTTGACTTTTTTTTACTTGCCAACAATCGCCTTGTAAATGTCGTTACCGTTAGCAAACAGTAGTAGTGAAATAAGTAAAACAAAACCAACCATTTGCGCATTCTCTAGGAATTTATCGCTCGGTTTTTTGCCGCTTACAATTTCATACAATAAAAACATCACGTGTCCACCATCAAGAGCAGGAATTGGCAATAAATTCATAACACCAAGCATAATCGACAATAAAGCTGTGATTGACCAGAAAACTTCCCAGCTCCAAGAACTAGGGAAAATGTTATAAATAGCCGCAAAACCACCTACTTGTTTGTAAGCTTTAGTTTCTGGATTAAAAATCATTTTCAATTGTTTTCCGTAACCTACTAATTGATCTTTTCCTTTTTGAAGACCAACCGGAATAGATTCAAAGAAACCGTATTCTTTCGTGCTTATTTTATAGTATCCTAGTTTTTCTAAAGATTTCATATCTAAACCACCAGCAAAAACGCCTAAAGTTCCTTCTGGAGATACTTTCACATTAAGCGGGGTTTCTTTTAAATCACGTAAAACAACTGCAGAAATTTCTTTTCCTTTATTAGCGACTAAGATTGCTTTAGCCTCGTCAAAATATTTAACTTTTTGTCCGTTAAGAGAAAGAATCAAATCTTTTGCTTTTAAATTTTGGTTAGGAGATTCTTCTCCAACTTTTCCAATAGCAAAAGGTCTACGAATATCGATAAGCATTCCTTTCTCTGTTTTAGAAAGCTGATCAACAAAATCTGTTGGCATAGTAATCGTTTGCTGTTTTCCGTCTCTTTCGATCAAAACGTGTTTTGCCATGATCACATTCATGTTCATATCGCTGTCAAAGTTTTCTACAGCTTTTCCATCAATAGAAATAATTTTATCTCCAGTTTTAAAACCAGCTTTAAGCATAGCAGGATTTTCAATCGCAACACCATCTTTTAAGTCAGCATTAGCAATATAAGTATCTCCGTAAGCAAATGCCATTCCGATATAGATAATAAAAGCTAGAATAAAGTTTACGGTAACACCACCAAGCATAATAATTAAACGCTGCCAAGCTGGTTTTGAACGAAATTCCCAAGGCTGAGGCGGAAGCGCCATTTGCTCTTTATCCATACTTTCGTCAATCATTCCAGAAATTTTCACATAACCCCCAAGCGGAAGCCATCCGATACCGTATTCTGTTTCTCCGATTTTCTTTTTGAAAAGTGAATATTTAACATCAAAAAACAAGTAAAATTTTTCGACTCTGGTTTTAAACAATTTAGCAGGGATAAAATGCCCTAATTCATGAAGAATAATAAGTAAAGATAAACTCAATAGAAATTGAGAGAGTTTGATAACTATATCCATTTGTTGTTTTTAATTCGTATTTAACGCACAAAAGTAGCGTTTTCTATTTTAATATAAGAGTGCAAGATAGTGTTTAAGGTTTTAAATGTTTGTTAATTAATAAACATTTCGATTTCTCTTTTTAACAAGATGCCGTAACTTTACTTTTCGAACACTGCCTTACTCAATTGGTAGTATAAACTCATTAAAAGTTACAAGTTTATGGCAACGAAATTATTTTCTCCTATTACTATAAAAAATATCACCTTAAAAAATAGAATTGCAATCTCGCCCATGTGCCAGTATTCTGCAGTTGACGGATTTGCAAACGATTGGCATCTGGTTCATTTAGGAAGCCGTGCCAGTGGAGGCGCTGCACTGATTATTCAGGAAGCTACTGCAGTTTCTCCAGAAGCCCGAATATCTCCTGCCGATTTAGGAATCTGGAAAGACGAACATATCGAAAAACTAAAACAAATCAACGCATTTATTGTTTCTCAAAATTCGATTCCGGAATTCAGTTGGCACATGCAGGAAGAAAAGCGAGTGTTTCGGCTCCGTGGTTGGGAAATAAAAAGTTAGATTTCGCTCAAGGCGGATGGCAGACTGTTGCGCCAAGCGCGATTCCGTATCACGACAACGAACCGTTTCTTCCAGAAGCGTTAAATAAAAACGGAATTCAAAAAGTAATTTCAGATTTTAAATCGGCAACAAAAAGAGTGGTCGAAGCAGGATATCAGGTTATAGAAATTCATGCAGCGCATGGTTATTTATTGCATCAGTTTCTTTCTCCGTTAACAAACGTAAGAGCTGACGAATATGGAGGAAGTTTTGAAAACAGAATCCGTTTTACATTAGAAATTGTAGAAGCGGTTCAGTCAGAATGGCCTTCAGATTTGCCATTGTTTGTTAGAATTTCGGCAACAGATTGGGCAGAAAACGGATGGAACCCAGAAGAATCTGTACAGCTTTCTAAAATATTAAAAGAAAAAGGAGTAGATTTAATCGATGTTTCGTCTGGCGGATTGGTTTCGCATCAGAAAATTACATTAGGGCCAGGTTATCAGGTTCCTTTTGCAGAAAAAGTGAAACAAGAAGCAGGAATTTCTACAGGCGCAGTTGGTTTAATTACAGACGCCAAACAAGCTGAAGAAATTTTAAATAACGGTCAAGCCGATTTAATTTTGTTCGCAAGAGAATCTTTAAGAAACCCAAATCTTCCTTTGGATTTTGCTAAAGAACTAAACGCCGATATTCAATGGCCAAAACAATACGAAAGAGCTAAACTTTAAATATTTTTATTAGCCACAGATTACACAGATTAAAATGATTTTTTTTAATTTTTTTTCGCCACGAATTACACAAATTTTCACGAATTTATTTAAGTTTTGAACATTATGATTTGTGTAAATTTGTGTAATTGCTTCGCCTATTCGCTATCGCTCGGGTCGTGGCAGACATAAAATCTTTTTTAATCCATTTAATCTGTGGCAAAAAAACATAACAACATGCAAAAGATAAAGACAGCATTATTATCATACGGAATGTCGGGGAAAGTTTTTCACGCTCCGTTTTTAGATATTCACGAAGGATTTGAACTTTTAGGCTCTTGGGAAAGAAGTAAAAAACTAATTCAGGAAGATTATCCATACGTAAAAAGTTACGCTTCGCTAGACGAACTTTTAGCAGACGATGTAGATTTAGTAATCGTAAATACGCCAGTTGGAACGCATTACGAATACGCTAAAAAAGTGCTTTTGGCAGGAAAGCATGCCGTTGTAGAAAAAGCTTTTACTACGACTGCAGCCGAAGCAAAAGAATTGGCAAAAATTGCAAAAGAAAAAGGTTTAAAATTGGCTGTTTTCCAGAACAGAAGATGGGACAGCGATTTTAAAACCGTTAAAAAAAGTAATTGATGATGGTCTTTTGGGAGATTTAGTAGAAGCCGAATTCCATTTTGACAGATACAATCCGTTATTAAGTCCGAAAGCGCATAAAGAAACAGCAAATGATGGCGCAGGAGTTTTAAAAGATTTAGGACCGCACATCATAGATCAGGCAGTAAGTTTATTTGGATGTCCGAAAGCGGTATTTGGAGACATTCGAGTAACCAGAGAAAACTCTGTTGTAGACGACTGGATCGATTTGACTTTGTTTTATTCTAATTTTAGAGTACGCTTAAAAGCAGGATTTTTTGTGAGAGAAGCCAACCCAGCTTATACTTTGCACGGAAAAAAAGGTTCTTTCTTAAAGCCTCGCGGAGATGTTCAGGAAGATGATTTAAAAGTAGGTAAAAAACCAAACCTAGACTCTTGGGGAACAGAAGATGAAAACTTGCAAGGACTTTTGCACACCGAAATAGACGGTAAAATTGTGAGAGAAAAAATCCCAACGCTTCAAGGCAATTATTTTAGTTTCTTCGATGGCGTTTACGACTCGATTGCAAACGATAAAAAAGAACCTGTTACTGCAGACGAAGGGGTAAAAGTAATGCAGGTTATAGAAGCCGCAATTGCAAGTAATGCCCAGCAAAAGGTAATAGGTATATCATAAAAATGTTCCTACGGAATAATGAAATATAAATAATTAAAGGGATTATCTCAATTTTTGAGATAATCCCTTTTTATTTTCTTGAAAAAATGAAACAAATTATAATTCCATTAAACCCGAAAAATTGTAATTTTAATAGACCAAATTCAATTAAAAACCTTTGAATTTATAAACAATAACGTTGTATATTGTGTATAACCTGAGGCTTTATGCACTTTGACGAGCGTTTTTAGTATTTTTGACAACATTCCAATAAAAATTCAATATGCTGATAAACATTAATCCATTATCGCTTTTTCAGACCAAAGCCAAAATCAAGAAAGTATTTAGAGAAGCCAAAGCTTCGTATTTAAACCGAATTCGTTTTGCTGTTGGAATGTTTTATTTTGGAATGGGTTTGAGTTTTGCTACATGGGCAAGTAGAATTCCAGACATCAAAAGCGCTTTACATTTGTCAGAAGGCGATTTGGGCTCTATACTTTTTGCGCTTCCGGTTGGACAGCTTATTGTTATGCCATTTTCAGGAAAAATGGTAACTAAATTCGGTAGTCATCGTATTTTGGTTTTCTCTTTAATAATGTATGTTTTGTGCTTAATCAATTTAGGTTTGGCAACAACATCATTGCAATTATCATTAGGATTATTCTTGTTTGGTGTGTTCGGAAATCTTGCCAATATTGCCGTAAATACTCAAGGAGTTTATACAGAGGTTTTATTCAAAAAAACAATCATGTCTTCTTTTCACGGAATGTGGAGTTTTGCTGGATTTACTGGTGCATTGGTAGGTTTAGGAATGCTGGCTTTAGATTTAAGTCCGTTGCATCATTTTATGATTGTAGCCGGAATTGTATTATTGATGGTCGCATTTAATTTTAAATTTTTAATTAGAGCCAAAGAAAAAGTAAAGCCAAAACAAGAAGGCAAAAAACTATTTGTAAAACCAGACACAGCTTTGCTTTGGTTAGGAGTAATAGGATTCTGTAGTATGGCGAGCGAAGGTGTAATGTTCGATTGGAGTGGCGTTTACTTTAAAGACATTGTAAAAGCGCCAGGACCATTGGTAGTTTTGGGCTATACTTCTTTTATGATTATGATGGCTAGCGGAAGATTTTTAGGCGACGGATTAATCAATAAATTCGGACGTGAACGTGTTATGCAGATTAGCGGTGTCATGATTTCGGCTGGACTTTTTACAGCTGTTTTTCTTCCTTATATCATTCCGTGTACAATCGCTTTTATGTTTGTAGGTTTGGGTGTTGCAACGATCGTTCCTACTGTTTATAGTATTGCAGGTAAAAATCCAACCGTTCCTGCGGGCGAAGCTTTAACGATTGTTTCTAGTGTAAGTTTCTTAGGTTTCTTAATGGGACCTCCAGTAATTGGACATATTGCACAAAGTTTCGGATTGCAGTTTTCTTTTGCCTTCATCGGAATTTTTGGTGTTCTGATTGCTTTTATGGTTTCTAAAATTAGAACTTAGGCATAACTCTATTTTGATTAAGATGTATTAAAAACAAATAAATTTGTAAGAATTTATTTGTTTTTTAAATATATTATCTATATTTGAATTCAAGCATTGACTGGAGTTCTAAACGGCTCTTTTTTCCAAAAACCAATTTTATCTTTTGAATAAAGGATTTCAATCCTAAGATTATTTTTCAAAGTAAATTGGATTTTTTAATGGTAAAAAAATACGTTGTCTTCTTTTTTATATGGTTTTTTAATTTTTCTTTTTCGCAGAAGGAAATCACAGTAACAGGAATTGTTATTGATGCTCGAACGCAAAATCCGCTAGAAAGTGTCGTGGTAACCATACAAAATACCGCTGTGATGCAGCTCACTTCAAAAATAGGGAAATTTGAACTTCATATATTTCCTAAAAAAGAACAGCTTCTTTTATTGAGAAACCAAGGTTACAAAGATTTTCTTTTAAAAGTCCAGTCTAATTTAAAAGAAAATATAGATCTCGGAATTTTACAATTAGAAGATACTTATTCAGATGAAGTTCCAGCTGCATTGATTACGTTGTCAGACAATGATTTTTCAGATGATAACAGTTCCTCTGAAATGACATCTGGTCTTTTGCAATCTTCAAGAGATGCTTTTATGCAGGCATCGGCATTCAATTGGGGGCAAGCTCGATTTCGCGTTCGTGGTTTGGATAGCGAAAATGCAATCACAATGCTTAACGGAATGCCAATGAATAAAATCTACGATGGCAGACCGCAATGGGGCAATTGGGGCGGTTTAAACAATGTACTTCGCAATCAGGAATTTTCAATCGGGACAGCTGCTTCCAATTATACCTTTGGAGGAATTTTAGGCACACAGCAGATTTTTACTCGTGCTTCTTTGTATAGAAAGGGAGAATCTTTTACGTTTTCTGGGAGCAATACCACTTATTTATGGAGGGCAGTTGCTACTTATGCTTCGGGAATGAATTTGTCTGGATGGGCTTTTGTCGTTTCAGCAGGAAAACGTTGGGCAGATGAAGGCTATTTTGAAGGTACAAGTTTCAATGCAGATTCGTTTTTTATTAGTGTAGAAAAAAGTAAACAAAAGACATTCTCTCAATTTTACAGGGTTTTATACGCCAAATTCAAGAGGAAAAAATTCAGCCAATACAAATGAAGTTACCAATTTAATGGGTGAAAAATACAATTCATATTGGGGATTTCAGAACGGTGAAAAAAGAAATGCCAGAGTAAAAAATGTAGAAGAACCGCTGTTTATGCTGAATCATTACTTTAAAATTGATGATAAAACCAATCTGAATTCGGGTGTAATGTACCAGTTCGGAAAAGTCGGAAACAGTAATATTGATTATCAAAATGCAAATAGTCCAGACCCTGTATATTATAGAAAAATGCCAAGTTATTTTAGTTCGCTTTACGCGAAAGATCAAGGCGAATTTTCTGGTGCGTTTACCCCAGATTATGAAAATGCAGAAAATAATAAAACAGCTTTTTTAGCAAATCCGAGGATAAATTGGGACGAATTGTATTTTGCCAATCAGAAGCTTGGACCCAATGGATATGAACCTGCACAAAGCCATTATGTTCTCTATGAAGACCGAACTGACGACAAGACTTTAGCAGTAAATTCAAATTTAAATACACAGATTACGCCTAATATTTCTTTTGATGGCAGTTTTACTTTTAAGAAACTAAAATCGCATAATTTTCAATATTTGCTAGATCTTCTTGGCGGAGCATATTTTGAAGATATTGATCCGTTTTACAAAGGAAATCTCTCTCAATCAGATTTGCAACATCCAAATCGGCAAGTTGTTAAAGGAGATGTTTATGGATATAATTATAATCTGCTGGCTAACACTTTGGATGTTTTTACCCAATTTAAATTTAGTTATAACAAAACCGAATTTTTCTTGACGCAGTCTTATTCATTATCAAATTATCAGAGGGAAGGATTATATCAAAACGGACTCTATGCAACAACATCTTTAGGAAAAAGCGAGAACGTAAATTTTGAAAATTTTGGTTTCAAAGGCGGATTTACCTATAAAATTTCAGGAAAACAATTACTGTTTTTTAATGCGAGCACATTTTACTAGAGCGCCTTCACTCAGAAATACTTTTTCGAATGCACGGTTAAATAATAACATTGTTGATGGGATCGAAAGTGAGAATACGAGTAGTGCAGAGGCTAATTATGTATACCGCTCATCAAAACTAAAATTGCGTTTAACGGCTTATTATGCTCGCAATTAAAAATAGTTCCAAAACGTCTTATTTCTATGCTGAAGGAATTTTTGACAACGGTTCTGGCTACGATCCTACAAACGCATTTGTTAGTCAGACCTTGACAAAATTGGATAAGAAAAATACAGGAGCAGAATTAAGTTTTGAGTATCAAATCTCATCAACATTCAAAACAACTTTATCTGCGGCATTTGGAAATTATGTTTATAGCAGTAATCCGAGTGTCACAATTACCAATGATGCCAACAGATCAAAAGATGGAGCGCAAACGACTTTTGATTTTGGGTCTGCTTTTTTAAAAAATTACAAGCAACCTGGAACTCCGCAACAGGCGTATTCTTTTGGATTAGAATATCGTGATCCGAAGTTCTGGTGGATTGGCGGGAATATAAATTATTTGGCCGAAAGCTATATTGATGTTTCACCAATTTCTAGGACTTCTCAATTTTACATCAATCCAGCTAACGGTTTTCCTTTTCCTGAAGCAACTTCCGAAAGAGGAAATGAATTATTAAAACAGGAAAAATTTCAACCAATTACATTGTTGAATTTTAACGGTGGCAAGTCTTGGCGCATTCATAAAAAATACATCGGACTTTTTGCCAGTATAAATAATGTTTTGGGTTTGATATATAAAACAGGTGGTTTTGAACAGGCAAGAAATGCAAATTTTAGAGCCTTAAATCAAGATATGACCAGTGGAACACCTTCTTTCGGATCTAGGTATTATTATGGCTATGGCCGAACTTATTTTTTAAATCTTACAATCGGTTTATAAACTGAAAAATTTATTTCTCATGAAAAAATTAATTTTATTTTTTGGCTTATGCTTACTATATAGCTGCAGTAACGAAGTTGAAAATCCAAAATTGGCATGTACACAGCCCAACCTTACTGTAAGCAAAACAGTAGAAAAAATATACGAGCTTACAGGAACAACTGCCAAACAATATTTATATGATGATGTTATAGAAGCTTATGTGGTTTCGAGCGATGAGGGAGGTAATTTTTTCAAAACGATTTCATTGCAAACAAAAGAAACCGAAAATGCTTGCAGCTCTTGGTTTTAGTGTTCCAGTAGATGCTACAAATACTTATATTGACTATCGTGTTGGTAATAAAGTATATGTAAAACTTAAAAATCAATTTACAGATTTGTATTATGGAGGTTTAAGAATCGGAAGTTTATATGTAAGTAACGCAGGAGACCCAACAATTGGAAGAATTTCTCAAAACGAATATAAAAATGTACTAAATGCTTCATGTGCAAATTTAGACGAGGATCAATTGGTAAAATCGCTTACTATTGAAGAAGCACTTTCAGATTCTAAATTAAATACTCTGATCGAATTAAACGATGTTGAGTTTACAGAGGCAGCATTGGGGCGTCATTATTTTGAAGAGTCTAATAATATCGGAGGCTCTACCAATTGGTATTTGAGAGATAAAACAGGAAATCAAGTTATTTTTAGAACAAGCTCTTATGCAAAATTTGCCGATCATTTTGTGCCCGAAGGAAATGGAAAAGCACGAGGAATTATGACAAAATTTGGGTCAGATTATCAATTTATGGTGCGTTCTGAAAGTGACGTTGTGATGAACGGAAAAAGAAGCACTCCGTTTTTTTCAGAAGATTTTCAATCGGTTAAAAACAATGTAAATTTTACGCTTCCGGCTGGAGCAATATTGTAGAAAAAGCTTCAAAACTTTGGAAAAGCATGGTCTATTCTGGAAATGGTTATGCAGAGTTTAATACTACAAGCACAACCGCAGCCGAGAATGTGGCTTGGCTTGTTTCGCCAAAAATAGATCTTACAGGATATAAAAATGCAGTGCTTTCGTTTAGAAGCGCGCAACACGATTTGAAAGTAGATTCGCCTTTAAATACTTTAGAAATATATATATCAACCAATTTTGACGGTGCAAGCCTGGCCAAAGCAAGATGGGTAAAACTTGAAGCAAAAGTACCTACGCTCTCAACACCTTCCCGTGAGTTTATGAGTTCTGGCGGAATAGATTTATCTGCTTATTCAGGAAATATAAATATTGCTTTTAAATATATCGGTTCAGGGAAAGACAAAACGTTAAATGGTGCTTTTATGGTTGATGACATAAAGATATTTGGAGAGAAGTAAGAACTAATTTAGAATAATGAAATTAATAGATTGATTTTTAAAGCATTATTGAAAAGTTTGTAGTTTTTGTATTTCAAAACGTTAAAATCTAATTGAATTTTGTATTTTGGTCATCCCAAATCAATACAAAAACAAATATGAGAACCTACTTTATTGCCATCTTATGGATGGTATTTCCTTTCTTGATGCACAGTCAAGACAACGTTAGACTAAAGCAGATTAACATTGTAAAAACAAATTACCAAAACTCTAAAGACGGTGAAATTGTTAACAAAACAATGGTTTTTAAAGAAGGTAAACTTCAAACCATAACTACTTCAGATGTTGTACAGCATTTTTTTTATAACAAAAATGGTTTGCTAGATATGACTGTAAAAGATAAAGTGGGAAGCGACTGGAAAGAGGTGATAAATTATACTTACGACGCTGACAACAACATTACCAAATTTGTAAAAAAATATCAAGAAGGACCAAACTATATTACAAAAGTAGTTTCGTTTGTATATGAAGGAGCAAGAGTAAAAGCAACAACAAAAAAGAGTACTAATCATCAGAATTTAGTAGACGATATTGAATACCTTGTTGAAAACGGAATTATTGTAAGACGTACTTCCCGTGATAGAAATAAGGCAATCATTGGAAAATTGGAATATGTTTATGTAAACGATAATGTGTCAAGACACAAAGGATTGGTTGGAGACAAAATTTCAAAATCATATACTTACGATGATAAAAAGTCGGTTGATCAGTTAATCGTTCAAAACCTTTTTGGAGATAATTACAAAGTAATTGTACCAATGATTTCTTATCATGAAGAAGAATTTGAGTTTGAATCGATTTCTTATAATAATGAAATGAATTTCAGCCCATCATCTGCAGCATTAGTTGCGGTGAGCAGAAAATACAAATACAATAAATTAAACTACCCAATTTCTTGCTCTCAGATAGAAGAAAATGGAATTGTGAAAACGGAAAAAACGTTTATTTACGAATAAAAGTTTTAAAAATAGACCATTTATTGATTAAGTGGAACCTTGTTGAGTTTATCTTGACGGGTTCCATTTTTTTTTTGATGCTTATTCTACGAATATAAATGTAAAAACAAAATTGTATAATTGATTGTAGCTTACAAATCATTAAATTTGCGACTTATTCAAGACTATGTTAGAAAAAGAAGTTATAAATTTTGAGAGAACAGTTATCGTTGGTATTGTTACTCAGAATCAAAGTGAAGAAAAACTAAATGAATATTTAGACGAATTGGAGTTTCTGACTTTTACTGCTGGAGGTGAAGTTATTAAACGCTTTTCGCAGAAAATGGAACGCCCTAATCCGAAGACTTTTGTTGGAACGGGAAAAATTGACGACATCAATCTTTTTGTAAAAGAGAACAAAATATCGACTGTAATTTTTGATGATGAATTAACACCATCTCAGCAAAAAAATATCTCAAGAATTATTGACTGTAAAATTCTAGACAGAACAAACTTAATTCTAGACATTTTTGCGCAGAGAGCTGAAACTTCATATGCAAGAACTCAGGTAGAATTGGCGCAATGTCAATATTTATTGCCAAGACTTTCGGGCTTATGGACACACCTTGAGCGTCAAAAAGGGGGAATTGGTATGCGTGGACCTGGAGAAACAGAGATTGAAACCGATAGACGTATTGTGCGTGATAGAATTTCATTATTGAAAGATAAAATCAAAACAATCGACAAGCAAATGAGTATTCAGCGAAGCAATCGCGGTGCAATGGTTCGTGTTGCTTTGGTTGGATATACCAATGTTGGAAAATCGACTTTGATGAATGCAATTGGTAAAAGCGATGTTTTTGTCGAGAATAAATTGTTTGCAACTTTAGATACAACGGTTAGAAAAGTAGTTATTAAAAACCTTCCTTTTTTACTTTCTGATACAGTTGGATTTATTCGAAAATTACCAACTCAATTGGTTGATTCATTTAAAAGTACATTAGATGAGGTTCGTGAAGCCGATTTATTACTGCATGTAGTAGATATTTCGCATCCAGATTTTGAAGATCATATCGAATCTGTAAACAAGACTTTGCAGGAAATAAAAAGCAACGACAAACCAACTATTATGGTTTTTAATAAAATCGATGCTTACAAACATCTTACTATTGACGAAGATGATTTGATTACAGAAAGAACCCGTAAACATTATACTCTTGACGAGTGGAAGCAAACGTGGATGAGTAATGTTGGTCAGAATAAAGCTTTGTTTATCTCAGCTAGAAATAAAGAGAATTTCGAAGAATTTAGAGAAACAGTTTATGAAGCTGTTCGTCAAATTCATATTACTCGTTTTCCTTATAATAAATTCTTGTATCCTGATTACAAGGATGCAGTTGAAAAAGAAGATGAAGAATAAAATGAAGAAAAGCTTTTGATAAATTCAAAAGCTTTTTTGTTTTGCCACAGATTAAAGGATTATTTAGATTAAAAAATCCTTTTAAATCTTTTAATCTGTGGCATTAATAATTTTTACGCCGGAATCTAGTACGATGGATAATTAAAATCCAAAATTAACTCCTAAACCAAATACTTCTCTAGTTTGGAGTCCTGCAAATGCATTATCATCATAAATAGCCTGAAACGATAAATTAGCAGATAGAAACTTGTTGATTTTCATTATGACATTTAGCGAATAATTTATATCGACATTTTGTGGGTCTTCAAGATAATTTGAATAAAGGTTAAGTGTGTTTTCGGCAGTCACATTTGTCATGATTGCCAATTTGTAATAGACTGAAGCATAAAAACCAAGTTCGTAACGCATAGTTTTGCCTTCGTCAACACCAAAATAACTGCCGTCTACATATGGTAGACCAGTAAATCTGTCAATTCCAGTTGTATAGGCATTGTCTACAAAAGTGAATTTTGAAGTTAGAGGAGCAAAATTTATTTTAAGATTATCGTCTTTTGTCCAGTAAATACCAGGACCAGTGGTAAGATATCCCGGAGACATAAATTTGGTTTGTTCAGTCCTTATCTGCTTCCCATTTTCATCTTGATCATAAATGTAGCCCGTTGAAAATTGTGTTCTAAAATTTAGAAAGTATGAATAATACCATTGTCCAAAAGCTTTTTTTCCGAGTATGGAATTGAATTCTAAGCGGTCATCAGTTTTTTTTGTGAAGTCATCATTTTTGGTTTGAAGAAGACCGTACGATGCTAAAACTTTGTTGTCCCAAGTTAAATCATCTTTTTTATAGTTGAAATCATAATTGATTCCTAACGTTCCAGAAAAGCTGTCTTCACCTCCTGCAATCCAGTTGTTAAAACTCGATTGATTCAGTAAAAGAGAAACAGTTCCTTTTGTTTTCCAGCCTTCGCCTTCGATAGTATCGTTAATTTTTTTTACTGCCTTTTCAGTATTCTGAATTAACTCTTTTTCTGAATTTTGGGCTTGTACAAACGTGAAGTTTACTAAAATGAAAAGTAATAGAGTTAGCTTTCTCATGGTTTTTAGTTTAGAGTGTATTATCAAATATACTAAAAACCAATTGAAAGATAAAGGTTGATGCGTTGTTATTGCAGGTTATTTCTTAGATTCTTTATATAAAGGTACTGCAGAACATGCTTCTCCGTACATTATACTTCTTGCAAATGGCTGTAAGTGAGTTGTTGCTAAAATATAAGCGCGCATTGGAACTGGTTTTCTAGAACAGCCTTTTACAATGACAGGTTTGCCTTTGTAGGCAGAATAGTCAATTGTACTTAAAATTTCTTCGTAAAGACTTGCATCTAGATCTTCAATAGTTCCGTTAACGACTTTTTTTGCAAAAGGAGCCAAATGAACACTCACCAAAATTAATGCCCAAGCAGGAATTATGGCATCTGTACTACAATGTACAGCCACATATTGATCCTGATATTGCGACCAATCGTGATTTTTAAGATGCTCTCTAAAGTCTTTTTCTTTCAATAAAAATCCTTCCAAAAGCCATTGCGAAATGTCAATCTGCACACGTATTCCTTTTGGATAATAATCTTCAAGATCAAAAACCTCTAAAGCACTATTGGCAACTTTATTGATAATTTCTTCCATTTTTTAGTCTGAAAGTCGAAAGTTGAAAGTCATAAAGTCTTTTACTTTGGACTTTATGACTTTCAACTTTATGACTATTTTTTAAAGCATTCCTAATTCTAATTTTGCTTCTTCGCTCATTAAATCTTTGCTCCAAGGCGGATCAAAAGTAATTTCAACGTCTACATCTTTGATGTTTTCTATTGTTTTTACTTTTTCTTCAACTTCTCTAGGTAAGCTTTCTGCAACTGGGCAATTTGGTGAAGTAAGTGTCATCAGGATTTTTACTTCGTAATCTGTGTTTACCATTACGTCGTAAATTAATCCTAATTCATAAATATCTACAGGAATCTCTGGATCGTAAATTCCTTTTAAAACTCTTACGATTGATTCTCCTAATTCGTTTGTGTCTATTTCTTGTTCCATTTTGTTATTTGTTTTTTTGCCACGAATTTCACAAATTTCCCGAATTAAAAATTAGTGTTTATTCGTGTAATTTGTGGCAGAAGAAATTTAATTTTTGTTTTTAGCATCAAAAGCCAAAGCGTACATTTTGATGTTTTTTATCATCGAAACCAAACCGTTGGCGCGTGTTGCGGATAAATGTTCTTTTAAGCCGATTTCGTCTATAAAATCAGTATCAGCTTCTAAGATATCTTTTGCTTTTTGATTAGAGAAAGCACGAATTAAAATTGCAATTATTCCTTTAGTCAAAATAGCATCACTATCTGCCGTAAAAACAATTTTATCATCTTGCTGTTCACCTTGCGACCAAACTTTAGACTGACACCCTTTGATTAAATTATCTTCGGTTTTGTATTCTTCTTTAATTAACGGAAGACTTTTTCCTAGTTCGATGATGTACTCATAACGCTGCATCCAGTCGTCGAACATTGAAAATTCGTCTATTATTTCGTCTTGTATTTCTTTTATTGTCATAATTATTCTTTAGAAAAATCAACTAATAAATTAACTAGTTTTTCGATTTCTTTTGGCGGAAAACCATTGTCAAAACCTGGTGTTTCGTATGTTTTCCCTTCTTTAGTTATTTTTAAATTTCCTATTGCAGCGCCATCATAAGTGCGTTTATCTGTCGGTGCTTTTAAAGTAGAAAGATCGTCTAAATTAACTTTTGAATATGCTGAAACAATCTCGTTCCATTTTGCATCATCAATATTGCTTTTAACGGCTTCTGCGTTACGTTCTTTAACAACTGAAACGGTTTTGTTTTCAACGGTAATCACTTTATAATAACCTCTTGAAAGTGCAGAGTATTCAATTTGTGTAGCTTTCATGTCTGCTTTTTTTGACTGCAGCATCCCGTAGCAATAAAAAGTGTCAGGAGCAATAATGATACTATTCGCATATAATTTGTTTTTTAGCTTAACATAGTTTGTGCTTTCTTAACAGCATCAACCATAGCATCAATTTCTTCTTTTGTATTATAAAATGAGAAAGAAGCACGAATTGTTCCGAATACAGAAGAAGTTCATAATTGGTTGAGCACAGTGATGTCCTGTTCTAACTGCAATTCCTAACTTATCTATAATAGAACCAATATCATACGGATGAATTCCATCAATATTAAACGAAACTACAGAAGCTTTGTTTTTGGTGTTTCCGTAAATTCGGATACCTTCAATTTCATTAAGACGTTTTGTAGCGTGTTCTAAAAGTTCGTGTTCGTATGCCTCAATATTTTCGAAGCCAATGTTGTTCAAATAATCAATTGCAGTTCCTAATACAATTCCGCCAGCGATATTTGGAGTTCCAGCTTCAAATTTATGCGGTAAATCTGCGTAGGTTGTTTTCTCGAAAGTAACTTCTTTGATCATTTCTCCGCCGCCTTGGTAAGGAGGAAGTTTATTCAGCCAAGCTTCTTTTCCGTAAAGAATTCCAGTTCGGTTGGACCGCACATTTTATGGCCAGAAAAAGCATAAAAATCGCAGTCTAATTCCTGAACATCTGGTTTTAAATGCGGAACAGCCTGCGCGCCATCAATTAAAACCGCAGCTCCAAATGAATGTGCCTTATCGATAATATATTTGATTGGATTAATTACACCCAATGCATTTGAAATATGATTTACGGTAACAATTTTCGTTTTATCTGAAAGCAGTTTATCAAATTCCTCAATGATTAATTCTCCATTATCATTGATTGGAATAACTCTTAAAATGGCTCCAGTTTTTTCGCATAACATTTGCCAAGGCACAATGTTACTGTGATGCTCTAATGAAGAAACAACCACTTCGTCACCAGATTTTAAAATCGAAGCAAATCCGTTTGCAACTAAATTAATTCCGTGAGTTGTTCCCGAAGTAAAAAGCACTTCGTGCGCATGTTTAGCATTGATGTGATCTTTTACTTTTCCACGAGAAATCTCGTAAGCATCAGTTGCTAACTGGCTTAAAGTGTGAACGCCACGGTGAATGTTCGCGTTGATTTCTTGATAATATTTTACTTCTGCATCAATCACAACTTTTGGTTTTTGCGAAGTAGCTCCGTTGTCGAAATATACTAATGGCTTTCCGTTTACAGTTTGAGAAAGTATTGGGAAATCAGCTCTTATTTTTTGAATATCTAGCATGTCTTATTTAGAAAAAATCTATTTACAAAAGTACTAAAACTAAATTTGTTTATACAGAAATTCTATAATTTCCTTTTATGATGCCATTGTTTGAAGCTGTAAATGCTGATTCTGTAAAAATCAATTAAGTTTTCTGAATTATCTGGAATGGTTTTCTAATTTGACACTTAAAATCGTGAACATAAATTATTTATATTGCAGTAAAAATATCTAATCATTATGAAAAAAATTCTCAAAGTATTCCTTCTTGTATTAGTTCTGGCTTTTTTGTATTTCGGTTTCACAACGTATCCGAAACTTGATCTGATTTCTGGTTTCTCGGCTAAAAGTGTTGCATCAGGGCATTTTATTGATAATCGTCCGTTGGATTTAATTGAGAAAACGGATAATGATATTAAAATGATAGATCTAGCGAAAAACGCAATTGATGATGCTGGGAAATTTGCGGTCGCTTCTGTTTATGGATTAAAAGAAAGAAAAGCGATTTATCGTGAAGGATTAGGAGCAACTTTGATTAATGATAATTTTGATATTTCGAAGCCTTATTTGCTTCCAAAAAGAACAAAACTAGAAAACAATCTTCCTTTCCCTTACGGAAATAATGAACCAAAAGATACCGCTTTCGCGAATGTCGATTACGCAAAATTAAAAAAAGCAATTGATGATTCTTTTGATAAAAATGGAGGAAAAGCAAAACGGACGCGCGCGGTTGTAGTTCTATATAAAGACAAATTAATTGGCGAAAAATACGATACAGGTTTCAATAAAAACAGCAAAATTTTGGGTTGGTCGATGACAAAAAGTATCACAAGTTCTGCTTTTGGAGTTTTGGCAAAACAAGGAAAAATTAATATTTATAAACCTGCCCCAGTTGCAGAATGGAAAAATGATGAACGAAAAAATATTACGATTAATGATTTGCTTCACATGAATTCTGGTCTAGAATGGGAAGAGAATTACAGTACAATTTGCGATGCTACAAAAATGCTTTTTCAGGCCGAAGATATGGGAAAAGTGCAAATGGATAAACCAGCAAAATATAAACCCAATACACATTGGTATTATTCTTCTGGAACGACCAATTTATTATCGAGAATTTTAAGAAGCCAATTTAAAACCCAACAAGAATATCTTGATTTCTGGTACAACGCTGTAATCGATAAAATAGGAATGAATTCGATGATTGTGGAGCAGGATATGTCAGGAACGTTTGTAGGTTCATCTTACGGATGGGCAACACCAAGAGACTGGTCAAAATTTGGATTGTTATATCTTCATAAAGGAAACTGGAACGGAGAACAAATTCTGGATGAAAGCTGGGTAAAATACACATCAACGCCAACGAATACTTCTGAAGGGAAATACGGAGCACAATTTTGGCTAAATGCTGGAGGGAAATTCCCGGATGTTCCGCGTGATATGTTTTATTGCAGTGGTTACCAAGGTCAAATGGTGGCGATTATTCCGTCTTTGGATATGGTAATTGTGAGAATGGGAGTGAAGGAAGAAGAACCTGGATTTGATTTTAATGGGTTTTTGAAGGATGTCATTTCTTCAGTAAAAAAATAAAATTTAACCGCAAAGACGCTAAGTAAAAGCGCAAAGTTCGCAAAGTTTAAAACTAAACCTTGCGAACTTTGCGTAACCTTTGTGCCTTTGCGGTAAAACCCGACTACAAATCAAATCCTAAATTCACACCTAATTTCGTAGCAATGATTTTAGTAATTCTTTGTTTTAATTCTGGTATTTTAATGCTTTCGATAACGGCATTTGAGAATGCGTACATTAATAAAGCTTTAGCTTCTTTTTTCGGGATTCCACGAGACTGCATGTAGAACATTGCTGTTTCATCAAGCTGTCCAACAGTACATCCGTGAGAACATTTTACGTCGTCAGCAAAAATCTCTAATTGTGGTTTTGCATTGATTGTGGCTTTGTCACTCAATAAAATGTTGTTGCTTTTTTGGAAAGCATTTGTTTTTTGAGCTTCTTTTTCTACCAAAACTTTTCCGTTGAAAACTCCTGTTGAGCGATCAGAGAAAATTCCTTTATAATCTTGGAAACTTTCGCAATTTGGTTGTGCGTGGTTTACCAAAGTATAATGGTCAACGTGTTGTTTGTCATTTAAGATTGAAATTCCGTTAAGCGTACTTGTCAATCTTTCACCAAAGTGATAAAAGTTTAAGTTGTTACGAGTTAAATTTCCACCAAAAGAGAAAGTGTGCACGTAAGCATGGCTTTCCTGTTGTTGCGAAACGTAAGTGTTGTCAATTAAATTGGCTTCACTATTATCGTTTTGAATTTTGTAATAATCAACAATCGCACGTTTTTGAGCAAAAATCTCAGTAACAGAGTTTGTTAAAACCGGATTTTCATTCAAACTTTGGTGGCGCTCAATAATTTGAACATGTGAATTTTCGCCCACAATAACCAAATTTCTTGGCTGAACCATTAAAGTTGCTTCATTTCCTGTTGAGAAATACATGATCTCAATTGGTTTATCAGCCACTTTTTTCTTTGGGATATTGATAAAAGCACCTTCAATTGCAAAAGCCGTATTCAATGAAGTCAAGCTGTCATCTTTACTTGCAATCTGATTAAAGTATGTATCAATAACCATTTTATATTTTGGTTTGGTCAATGCTGATGACATCAAGCAAACATCAATTCCGTCATGCGTTGTAGAAGACAAATGCGAACTGAAAACGCCATCGATAAATACTAATTTGTATGTATCGATTTCGTGCAAAAAGTATTTTTTTACTTGATTAAATTCGATTGCATTTTCCTGCTTTGGAAAAACCGTAAAGTCATTTTTTAAGATGGCATTTAGCGATGTATATTTCCAAGCTTCTTCTTTTTTGGTTGGGAAACCTTTATTTTCGAAGTTTTTTAAAGCATTTGTGCGTATGTCATGTAAATCTGAATGTACATCAACACGCTCTTCAAAAGCCATAAAAGACGATACTAATTTTTCTTTTAAATCCATTTTCTTAGTTGTAAGTTATGAGTTATGAGTTATGAGTTTTTGCAAACTGCAAACTGTAACTGTAAACTAGTTTTCTGCTTTGATCCAGTCGTATCCTTTTTCTTCTAATTCGTAAGCTAATTCTTTTCCGCCAGATTTTACGATTCTTCCGTTGTAAAGAACGTGAACGAAATCAGGAACGATATAATCTAGCAAACGTTGGTAGTGTGTGATGACAATAATTGCGTTTTTGTCGCTTTTTAATTTGTTCACTCCGTTAGCCACAATTCTTAATGCGTCGATATCAAGACCAGAATCTGTTTCGTCTAGGATAGCTAATTTTGGCTCTAACATTGCCATTTGGAAAATCTCGTTTCTTTTTTCTCTCCTCCAGAAAAACCTTCATTAAGAGAACGAGAAAGAAATTTACGATC
Source organism: Flavobacterium ginsengisoli (assembly GCF_029625315.1). Classification (NCBI taxonomy): domain Bacteria; kingdom Pseudomonadati; phylum Bacteroidota; class Flavobacteriia; order Flavobacteriales; family Flavobacteriaceae; genus Flavobacterium; species Flavobacterium ginsengisoli. Next base: position 3,369,767 of record NZ_CP121110.1, on the reverse strand, counting down.
GATTTCTAACAATTCAGATTTCTCACGAATTACTTTCAGCATTTCGTTAGCTGGCATTTCTTCTTGACCGTTTGCTTTACGAGTTTCGTTGATAGCAGTTTTCATAAAGTTAGTTACACTAACTCCAGGAATTTCTACTGGATATTGAAATGAAAGGAAAACACCTTTATGTGCTCTTTCTTCAGGAGCTAAATCAGCAAGATCTTCTCCGTCAAGAATAACCTCTCCATCTGTAACTTCATAATTTTCATTTCCTGCAATAACAGCAGAAAGTGTACTTTTTCCAGAACCGTTTGGTCCCATGATAGCGTGAACTTCTCCAGCTTTAACTTCTATATTAATTCCTTTAAGAATTTCTTTATCACCAATCGCGGCGTGAAGGTTTTTTATTGATAACATTGTTTTTTATTTTATATAAATGTCAATTCTATTTTTGTTTGTTGGTTTAGGGTGTCGGCATTAAAATGCGTGTGTCCTAAATATTCCATGCCTAAATAATCGGCTGATTTTTGAAACGGAATATAAAAACTTTCGTCAGTTTCATCATCGTGAGAATTTGATATCACTCCGATTTTTTTCCTCTTAGTTTTCTTCGGTTTCTTTTTCAATTCGGATTAAATCTGAAATCCTGTCGAAAAAGACCTTCATAATTCCGCTCATATTATACCAATAAATGGGCGTTGCAAAAATTAAAGTATCGTACTTTTCGATAATTCCTCTTATCAGAGGTAAAAAATCATCGCCTAAATTTTTGCTTTCGTAATCATAATGGGAAATCTTATAATCACTTAAATTAACTACATCAATGTTGTGTTCTTTCGAAAGTTTATCTACAATTTTTGCTGTATTTCCGTTTTTTCTAGAAGAACCTAAAATGATGACTTTTTTATTTTGCATCTTCCAATTAACCTACAGATCCTTCTAAAGAAATCTCTAATAATTTTTGAGCTTCAACAGCAAATTCCATTGGCAGTTTGTTCAAGACATCTTTACTGAAACCGTTTACAATTAAGGCAATCGCTTTTTCGGTTGGAATACCTCTTTGGTTGCAATAGAAAACCTGATCTTCTCCAATTTTACTTGTAGTTGCTTCGTGCTCAATTTTTGCAGATGGATTTTTACTTTCGATATAAGGGAAAGTATGTGCACCGCAATTGTTACCCATTAACAACGAGTCACATTGAGAAAAGTTTCTTGCATTCTCAGCTCTTGGAGAGATTTGCACTAAACCACGGTAGCTATTTTGTGATTTTCCAGCCGAGATACCTTTAGAAATAATAGTCGATTTAGTGTTTTTTCCTAAATGGATCATTTTTGTTCCAGTATCCGCTTGTTGGAAATTATTTGTTACAGCAATCGAATAAAATTCTCCTACTGAATTATCTCCTTTTAATACACAAGAAGGATATTTCCAAGTTACAGCAGAACCTGTTTCAACCTGCGTCCAAGAAATTTTAGCGTTTGTTTCGCATAAACCTCTTTTAGTTACGAAGTTGTAAACTCCACCTTTTCCTTCTTTGTTTCCTGGGAACCAGTTTTGAACGGTAGAATATTTAATTTCTGCATCATCCAAAGCGATCAATTCAACCACAGCAGCGTGTAATTGATTTTCGTCACGGCTTGGAGCAGTACATCCTTCAAGGTAAGAAACGTAACTTCCTTCATCGGCAATAACTAGAGTTCTTTCGAATTGCCCAGTTCCTGCTTGATTGATTCTGAAATACGTTGAAAGTTCCATTGGACATTTTACACCTTTCGGAATATAACAGAAACTTCCGTCAGAGAAAACTGCTGAGTTTAACGCTGCGTAGAAGTTGTCTTTTTGAGGTACAACAGTTCCTAAATATTTTTTTACTAATTCAGGATGTTCTTTAATTGCTTCAGAAATTGGACAGAAAATAATCCCTTTTTCTGCCAAAGTTTTCTTGAAAGTTGTTGCTACTGAAACAGAATCGACAACAATATCCATAGCGACATTGTTCATCATTTTTTGCTCGTCAACAGAAATTCCCAATTTTTTGTACATCTCTAACAATTCCGGATCAACATCGTCCAAAGTTTTATTAGGATCTACTTGTTTTGGAGCTGAATAATAAGAAATCGCCTGAAAGTCTGGTTTTTCGTAATGTACGTTTGCCCATTCTGGCTCGATCATTTCTTTCCAAGCGCGGAAAGCTTCGATACGCCATTCGGTCATCCATTCAGGTTCTTCTTTTTTAAGCGAAATAGCTCTTACGATTTCTTCGTTTAAGCCAATAGGGAAAGTTTCAGATTCTATATTGGTATAAAATCCGTACTCATATTCTTTAGTTTCCAGTTCGATTTTTAAATCGTCTTCGGTGTATTTGCTCATTATATTTTTAATGTTGTCTTAAAGTTTTTAAAGTCCAAAGTTTAAAAGTCGGTGAGAGTCTTTGCAGACTTTATGACTTTCGGCTTTTGACTATAAAGAGAATGATTCTCCACATCCGCAAGTTCTGCTTGCGTTAGGATTATTGAAAACAAATCCTTTTCCGTTTAATCCGCCAGAAAATTCTAAAATTGTTCCAGCTAAATAAAGGAATGATTTTTTTTCAACAGCAATTTGTATGTCGTTGTCAACGAATATTTTATCGTCATCTCCTTTGGTTTTGTCAAATTTTAAATCGTAAGACAAACCAGAGCATCCACCACTTTTTACGCCTACTCTTACGTAGTCGTGCGCGGCGTCAAAACCATCATCAGTCATCAAATCGATGATTTTCTTTTTGGCAGTATCAGAAACTTTTATCATTGTTCTTAGATGTTTGTTTTTAATGAACATTTTTTGGTCTGTAATGAATTTAGTACAGATTTAAAACGCTAATTTTCAATGTTAAATAGAAATTATCTGCAAAGATACGACTTAAAAACCTTTTTCCATAACGGTTCACATTATTATAACAAATGTGAAAATAGATAATACTTATTTTGATAAAATAGGAATCAAAATTAGAAAAGAATAATTGTTTTTCAATCGAGTCGCAAATATCGCTTCTAAATGTTAAAAAACAAGTATTTCTACTGATTATAGTCGTTTTTTATTCAATATTTTTGCAGAAAATTAGGAGTAATTATGAAAAAACAAAATGAAATAAAGTGGTTTAAACCTTTGTTTGCTATGATTTTTGTTTTAGGAGTAGGTGCTGTGGTTTTGGTTTTTAGCAGTGAACCTGAAAAGAATGATAGTGGAGCTAAAGAAGAAAGTATTGCCAATATAATCTCTTCTGGAAGCAAAGAAACAGATGTGCAGAAGAATATTTTAGATTCTTTAAATACATTAAAAATGGCTTATGATGAGGCTATTTTAGAAAAAACAGCTTTGTCTAAAGAATTAGAATTAGAGCGTAAGAATGTTGAAAATTTGATGGCGATTATTAAAGCTTCAAATAATCCTTCGACTGAGCAGATTAGAATTTATCGAAATCAGCTTTCAGATCTGAACACTTCCTTAGAAAACAGGGTTCAGGAAATTAAAAAATTAAAATCTCAGAATAAAAGTTTGCTGACAGAGATTGAAAGCCAAAATGTTGTCATGTATAAGCAAAAAGCAGAAAATGACACTTTGATTTCAAAACAAAAAACATTAGAATCGACTTTAAAAGATGCTTCAAAATTGTATTTAAGTAATTTTAAAGTTGTTGCACTTCGCGAAAAAAGCTCTGGAGCCGAATTGGAAACAACCAAGGCAAAGAATACAAAAAAGCTTAAGGCTAGTTTCACACTTAACGGAAATGCAGTAGCAAAGCCAGGAAAGAGAGTTTTTTATGTTCAGGTTTTAGATCAGAAAAATACGGTTATGGGCGATAATAAGCTGATTGAATTTGGAAATGATAAAGCACTTGTTTACAGTTTTATTGTTAGCACAGACTTTCAAGGAAAATCTCTGAATGCTTATGGAATTCTAAATGCGGACCAATTTAAGAAAGGAACTTATTTTGTGAATTATTTTGATAAGCAAGAAATAATGGGAAGCACTTCGATTACATTAGAATAATCTGAAGTTTTTAACCTTAAATTTTAGTAAAAGGAGTTTGAATTTTCTAGCTTTGTTCTTTTAGAAAATCATTCTCATGAAACTTTACCCAATAGAATCTGGAAATTTTAAGTTAGATGGAGGCGCAATGTTTGGCGTTGTTCCTAAAACAATTTGGAATAAAACCAATCCTGCAGATGCCAATAATCTTATTGATATTGCTGCACGCTGTTTATTAATTGAAGATGGAAATCGTCTTATCTTAATTGATACTGGAATGGGCGATAAGCAATCAGAAAAATTCTTTGGATATTATTCGCTTTGGGGTTCGCATTCTTTAGATAAATCCCTAGCAAAATATGGTTTCAATCGTGATGATGTTACAGATGTTTTTATGACGCATCTTCATTTTGATCATTGTGGAGGAAGTGTTCAATGGAATTCGGATAAAACAGGTTACGAGCCGGCTTTTAAAAATGCTAAATTCTGGACAAACGAAAATCATTGGGAATGGGCAACGAAACCAAACGCTAGAGAAAAAGCTTCTTTCTTGTCTGAAAATATTCTGCCTATGCAAGAAAGCGGACAATTGAATTTTGTTGAAAGGCCAGATTCTGATTTTGGTTTTTCGAAGGAATTAGGTTTCGATATTTACTATGTTGATGGACATACCGAAAAACAGATGATTCCACATATCAAATATCAAGATAAAACGATTGTTTTTTGCGCCGATTTGTTGGCTACAGCCGGACATATTCCGCTTCCGTATGTTATGGGATACGATACAAGACCGTTGCTGACAATGCCAGAAAAGTCAAAATTTTTAAATGTGGCGGCAGATAATAATCATTATTTGTTTTTAGAACACGATGCCCACAATCAAATCATAACTGTGGAGCATACCGAAAAAGGTGTTCGATTAAAAGAGGTTTTTACCTGCGAAGAAATTCTTTAAAAATAGATCATTTACAAAAAATAAAAAAGTCCCATTTTCAGTATTTAGAAAATGGAACTTTTTTATCTTTAACTAATTGTAATTCTTAAGTTTAGTTGGTTTTAAATTTCCAAACTTGGCCTACGGTTTCGCCACCTTTATTGTCTTTGACCGTTACTTGCCAGTAATATTGTTTTCCTGGTTCTATTGTAACATCAACAGTTTTTTCAGATTTGCTATCACTTACTTTTTCAGTTGGCGGATTTGCCGTTCCGAAATAAACGTCATAGGTAAGTACATCTGCTGTATCAACATCTGATGCATTCCATTGCAAACTTGCAGTTGTTGTGCTCAAAGCAACATTCATTTCTGGAGAAATTAACGCCGGAGCAAAAGGCAAATGATTGACAACAGCGACACCAGCAGTATAAAATTTAAAAGTGGAAGAATAAGCACTAGACAGACCTTTGCTGTCTGTTGCTTTAACTCTCCAGTAATAAGCTGTGTTTTTGTCTAAAGCTAAAGCGCTTGTTGAAAGAGACGAATTATCCAACGTACTCACAATTTGACTAAATGCATTGTCTTTTGCAATTTGAATCTGATAAACAATAGCGTCTTTTTGTTCGTCGGTTGAAGCGTTCCACTGAAAAGAAACATTATTGTCTAAACATAATTTATTATCTGCAGGAAGGCTTAATACTGGCACTGTAGGAGCTGTATTTACTACTGGTGGAGTGACAGGATCATCTCCACCTCCGCTTCCGCAGGCTGCAAATACTAAACAGATTATTGAAAGATATATAGAATTCTTCATTTTTTATTTTTTTATGATTTTAACGTATTCTGGAGTGTCTAAATTGATTTTGGCGAGATAAATTCCTGAAGGTAATTTTTCAAGATTTAAAAGAGCTTTTCCGCTTTCAATATTATAAGTTCCGTGAGAAACTAATTGACCGCCAAAATTGTACAATTCAATTGCAATTTCAGTTTTAGTACTTGGAATTTCGATTTCAATAGTTCCTGTAGTAGGGTTAGGGTAAGTCTGCAAGTATAGTTCCTAGTTCATAAGAAGTAACTTTTTTAGCAAAAACACCTTCACAAGCTTTGGCAGTAGCCACTTCGACTAATGCGGCTTTGTCTAAAGAAACTGTAAAATTCTTGTCTGTTGTCTGGAATTGTTCTGCGCCATCAATAAATACTGTAAAAGGAGCAGTTCCTTCTGTAATTTCAACTTCTACATTCTTAGCCGATACATTAGATTTTCCTGTAATTGTTGCACCTTTTTGAATGGTTACATTAAAGTTTTGCTCAAAAATCATGTCAGGAATAGTGATCTTAATTTTGTAAACACCTGGAGTTAATGCAGTAATTTTTAAAGCATTATTTGTAAACGTATAAGGCTTGTCGTTTATCATTGCATTGTAAGCAAAAGAAGCTTTTCCAACAATGCTAATCTCTCCATTATTTTCGCCTAAACAAGATTCTCCTTTAGTTTCTACAGTAAAGTTGTTTGAAGCTAAAACTAACTCGCCAGTACATTCTGTGTTGTATTTAGCAATTGCATCTTTGTTACTAGACCAATTTGAATTTGAATAAGCAACATCATCAACAAGAATGCAATATAATTGCGAGTTACCAGTAAGAGATAGATTGTAATTTTTAATCAAAGTATTTTTTCCATTTCTTAAATCCAAACTTGTTAATTGGTTATCATTTGCATAAAGACCAACCAAAGCTGTGTTTTTTGAGATGTCTAAAGTTTTTAATTGATTTTTCGAAACATCTAACGAAGTAATGGCTGTATTTGGGGAAACATCAATAGTATTTAATTTGTTATTAGAAACTTCCAGGACAAGCAATCCGGTATTTCTAGAAACGTCAATCGTACTAAGTTGATTGTAACTTGCCAATAATGATGTTAAAGCATTTAGATTAGATACATTTATGTTTTCAATCTTATTGCTAGTAATTCTTATCCCTTTTAGAAGCGGATTTTTAGAAAAATCTAAAGAAGTTAGCTGATTATTATAAACATCTATTTTTGTCAGATTTATGTTTGTGCTAAGATCTAAAGTGTTTAACTGATTATTACCAGCATCTAAACTTGTTAATGCGGTATTTTTAGAAATATTCAAACTAGTCAAATTGTTTCTGTAAATACTTAAAGTTTTTAAAGCTGTATTTTTAGAAACATCTACACTGGTTAGTTCATTATAATATCTTGCTACGTTTGTTAAATTTATATTAGCAGATAAATCTAAAGAAGTTAATTTATTATTTGATAAGTTAACGTCTTCCAAGTTTACGTTTTTAGATAAATCTACAGAAGTTAAATTGGCAGAAGAACAGTATAAAGTTGCTAAAGATTTAAAGGCTTGAATACCTGTTAAATCAGATACTTTTAGGTTGGTGTCGGTAAGATCTAAGTATGTTATTTTCTCAATACTTGAAGTTAAAACTTTTCCATTTTCGCCATCTTTATCAATGTTTTTGGCAATTAATAATTTTTCAAAATTTGGATCAGGAATTAAAGTGAACTTTCCGTTTAGCGGACAAGCTTCAGTAGAGTATGTTGCAGTTGCATCTTTTGCGATCCATTTATCATTTGAGAATGCAGACATCATCTACTTGAATACAAAGCAAGTTTGGATTTTGTGTGAAATTTCCAAAAATCACTCTTTCCATATTAACATTGTTTCCGTTTTTCAAGTTTAAGTTATATAGCTCATTACCTGCACAGTCAATTTCTTTTAAAGCAGTATTTTTAGAAACATCTAAACTTTCTAATTTATTAATGCTTGCGCTTAAAACAGTTAACTTACTATTTCTAGAAAGATTCAAAGCAGTAATAGCATTATTGTCGCAATTTAAATTAGTTAATCCATAAAGATAAGAAAGGTCTAATGTTGTAATTTTATTATTACTGCAGTTCAAATCACTTAAAAAGTTGCTCTGAGAAAGATTTAAAGTTGCAATACTATTTGCGCTACAGTCTACGGTAGCTAATAAGTAATTTGCAGAAATGTCTAAAGAAGTCAATTGGTTTTTGCTAACATTTAAATTGGTCAGCGATGTATTTTTCGAAATATTAATAGCTGTCAATTTGTTGTCTGAAGCTTCTAAGGAAGTTAAGGCCTTAAAATCTTGTAATCCTGTCAAGTCAGAAATATTGCTTTTTGATACATTTAGAGAAGTTAAACTATCAATATTGTAAGTGGCAACTTTTCCGTTTGGACCATCTTTGTCAATTCCAAGAGCGATTAATTTATTTTCAAAATTAGCATCAGGAATTAGTGTAAAAGGTTCTGCGTCTGGACAAGCATCAGATGAGTAAACTGTAGCATCATCTTTTATTTTGCTCCAATTTGTATTAGAAAAATCTGCATCGTCAACCTGAATACATTTTAAATAAGGGTTATTTATGAAGCTGAAATAATAAGCTGTATTAATCAAATTGTTTGCACCATTTTTAATATTTAGCTTGAATAACTTATTATTAGCAACATTTATAGATGTTAGTTTAGTGTTTTTAGATAAATCTAAAGTTGTTATTTCATTACCAGAACATAATATTTGAGTTAGAAATACATTGTTCGAAACATCTAAAGAAGCTAGCAAATTGCCATCAATAGACAAAGAACTCAATTTTGTATTTGCGACTAAATTAATATCTGCCAATTTATTATAGTTTGCAGATAAACCGCTTAGTCTAGTGTTTTTAGAAACGTTTAAAGCGGTTAATTGATTACCGTTAATATTTAAGCTTTCTAATTCTAAATTCCTAGAAATGTCTAACGTTGTTAATTGATTGTCTCTTGTAGTCACATACCATAATCGAGTATTGTTTGATAAATCAATTGATGTTAATTTATTACGATCAAGATTTAAAACAATCAATTCGGTATTTTTAGAAAGGTCAACCGTTGTAATATTATTATCATTTGCCTCTAATGAAATTAGAGATCTAAAGTCTTGAATACCTGTTAGGTCAGAAATTTTATTATTGCTATCATTTAAACTCAAACTATTTAAATTTGAAATATTTAAAGTGCGCACTTTTCCGTTTTCACCATCTGTGTCTAAACCTTTAGCAATTAATATTCTTTCAAAAGCTAAGTCAGGAATTAAAGTTTGCTGTTCGTTTAAAGGGCAAGCTTGAGTTGAATAATTTGCAGTTGCATCTTTTGCGATCCAGTTTGCTTCAGAAAAGGCGACATCATCGACTTCGATACAAGCTAAATGAGGATTTTCGGTGAAATTTCCAAAAATCATACGTTGCATGTTTACGTTGTTGCCATTCTTTAAATTAAGATTGTGCAGGTTATTAGAAGCTGCGTCTACCTCTTTTAGAATGGTATTTTTAGAAAGATCTAAACTTACTATTTTATTAAAACTTACACTTAGATTGGTTAGTTTTGTGTTTTTTGATACGTTTAAATCAAAAAGATTATTGTTGCTAGCTTTAAGTTGCGTTAAAAGTGTATTTTTTTCAACATTTACTGCTGTCAAATTGTTTTTAGAACAATCTAATGAAGTTAAAGACGTAAAATCTTCAATTCCCTTTAGATCTTTAATATTGTTGTTAGATACATTTAAAGATGTAACGTTAAGGATATCAGAAGTTAAAACTTTTCCATTTTTGCCATCTTTATCAATTCCTTGTAAAATTAACGCCTCTTCAAAGTTCGCGTCAGGAATTGCGGTATATGCCAATACAACATCGCAAGAAGTAGAATAGCTAGCGTTGCTATCTTTAAGTGTTGACCAGTTGGTATTAGAATAGTCAACATCATCAACTTCAATACAGCTTAAATTAGTACTTCGAAAACCTCTATAATTATTTATGTTAGTTATGAAATTTTTATTATTACCATTTTTAACGTTCAAATAAATTAAGTTATTATTATAACCACAAGTAAATTTTGTTAGTACAGTATTTTTAGATACATCTAAAGATCTTATGTCGTTTTGATCGACATTAAGAGTTAATAACTGTAAGTTTTTAGAAACATCTAATAATTTCAAATCGTTAAGTTCTGCATTTAAAACTTGTAAATTAGGATTGTTCGTAACGTCTAACGTTTTAAGCCTGTTATAATAACAGTAAAGTTCTTGCAGTGCAGTATTATTAGAAACGTTTATTTCCGTTAAAGGATTTTCGATAGTATTTAACATCTTTAAAGCGATGTTTTTTGTAACATTTAGCTCGCTTATTGAGTTTCTTGAAATGGATAAATTTTCTAAAGCTAAATTTGAGCTAACATCAATTTTTGTAAGCTTATTACTATTTAAATCTAAATCCTTAAGATTTACGTTTTTAGACACATTAATTTCAGACAAATTAGTAAATCTGCTTGCAAAAGACGTCAGTTGAGTAAAAGGGGCTAGATCAATTTTATTAATAGCAGTAGATCCTCCACTTGTTGAAAGATCTAATTTTTTTAAATTTTCAAAATATTCTAAACCTGTCAAATCGGTTACAGTAGTGATATTTAAGTATAAGGTTTCGGTAGCTAAAACTTTAGATTTTATAACCTTACCATCAACTACACCATCAACATTATTAGCTATTAAAGCTTTCTCAAGTTCTGGATCTGGTATTAAAAGATACTCAGGAGTTTGGCAAACTGTCGAGAAAGCAACATTATTTGGTTTGTATGAGCTCCAATTGGTGTCAGAATAAGCAACATCATCAACTAAAATACAATATAAACTTGGAGTGTATGTTAAGTTTAATTTTTTAAGTAAAGTATTGTTTCCATTTTGAAGATTTAAGGTTTCAAGCCTACTATTATCTTGACAATACAAGGTATTTAAAAGTGTGTTTTTACTCAGATCCAATGATGTCAGAAGGTTTCTGTTTGCATACAGATATTGTAAATTTGTATTTGTAGAAAGATCTAGACTGCTTAATTGATTTTCATAGCAGTATAGATCTATTAAGTTTGTAAGATTAGAAAGGTTTAAACTTGTAATTTGGTTGTTGCCGCAAAACAAATTTATAAGTTTAGTGTTTTTAGAAATATTCAAACTTGTTATAGTACCATTTGAATCACATCTCAATGTCGTTAATTCTAAATTGTTAGATACATCTAATGATGTCAATTTATTTGACATAGTATATAATTGAGTTAAAGAGGTAAAATCTTCAATACCTGTTAAATCAGTAATATCAGAACTTGAAACATCTAATATTGTTATCGAATTGATATCATTAGTTAGTACTTTCCCATCAGCAACTCCAGAATCAATACCTAAAGCGATCAATTTATTTTCAAAATTCACATCAGGGATTTTCGTGTATTGTTCTGTTCCTTCTACATATACCTGAACATGGTCTATTAAAACAGAAAAAGGAGCACTATCAAAACTAAAAGTAGAAATAGATAAATCGTAAGAAAGATTAGCATCTGGAGTAAAAGTTGCTTCCTTTTCGGTCCACGAATTATTAGTCGCAAAAGTACTTGTAGATAAAGTACTAGAACTTCCGTTTTGTGAGATATTTAATGCAATAGGATGGGTCCCATCATAATTATTATCTACATACTTGTATTTGAACTTAATCTTATACGTAACGCCTGCCTGTAACGGAACTTGTGTCGTAATTTTAGGGGAAGCACTTACATAAGACAATTCTGCACTAAATGATCCGTTATAACTGGTCAAATTGCGAGTAACATTGTTTGCTATGGTCCAGCCTATGATTGAAGGGCCAGATCCCCAAGATTCTAGTCCTCCGTTGGAAACTAGATTGGTTTGTGCGTAAGTAGAAAAAGTTGCCAGAAACAGCAATAAGAGTAGTTTTGCTTTCATAGAAAAAATTTAGAATTCAGTCGCGCAATTATAAGATAATTAAAGGAATAATCTTTACGGGAAGCCGTAAGCAATATATTTTTTGTTGATTTTTTCATCATTCAACAACAAATACATGCAAAAAATATATTTTTAGTTTATCAAACCCCTATTTCTAATGGTTTGATTCGTAAATGTTTGCAAATCGTATAGTTTTGAGTAATTTTCGTCAAAATTTCATAACACATTGTTAACAGTTAGTTTTTTGTAACAAAAAAGCATAATTTAGACCCATCTTTTAACTTTACTTATAATATAGATACATGAGTCATATAAAACCTCTTAAATTATCTGCTTTTGCACTACTTGTTTTAGCAGGATGTAGCGCTACAGTTCAAGCGCAGGTTTCTACTTCAAAAGAGTTTATTACAGCACCTACAACAGTTGTAAAAAAAGCTCCTCTTAGCGAAAACGAATTAAAAAGATGGAGCCATCTTGATTTGATAAAAGACTCAATTCCAGGAATGAGCGTTGATAGAGCTTATGCCGAACTATTACAAGGTAAAAAAGGGCAGAAAGTAATTGTAGGAATCGTAGACTCTGGTGTAGATATCGAGCACGAAGACTTACAAGGAATGATTTGGACTAATAAAAAAGAAATTCCAGGAAACGGAATCGATGATGATAAAAACGGATTTATCGATGATGTTCATGGATGGAATTTTCTTGGAGATGCTGTTCACGAAAATCTAGAATTGACTCGCATCGTAAAAAAAGCCGATGATGGTTCTCCAGAATACAAAGCTCGCTTTAGCAGAATATACTAAAAAGTATGAAGAGGCTCTTCAAGACAAACAGCAAGCAGATTTTTTACTTGATGTTCATAATACAATTAAAAAAGAGCTTAATAAATCAGATTATAAACTCGAAGATTTAAGCGCAATTACTTCAACAGATCCAAAAGTGGCAAGAAGTAAAGCAATTATGACTCAGATTTTTACTAATGCGGGACCAACTTTTGATCCAGAATCTGAATTGACTGAATACAGCGAGCAAGTTGAAGATCAGTTAAAATACAATTTAAACAAAGATTACGACGGAAGAAAAATCGTAGGAGATAATCCAGAAGATATTAAAAACAACCATTATGGAAATAATGTTGTTTTTGGTCCAGACAAAGAAAAAGCACTTCACGGAACTCACGTTGCGGAATTATTGCTCAAATTAGAGGAAATAATTTAGGAGGAGACGGAGTAGCAAATAACGTTGAAATTTTGACTGTTAGAGCCGTGCCAGACGGAGATGAGTACGATAAAGATATTGCTTTAGCCATTCGTTACGCAGTAGATAACGGAGCAAAAGTAATTAACGGAAGTTTCGGAAAAAGCTTCTCTCCACACAAAGAATGGGTTTATGATGCTATTAAATATGCAGAAAAGAAAGACGTTTTAATTGTTCATGCTGCAGGTAACGATGGTTATAATATTGACGAAATAAAAAACATCAATTATCCAAACGACTCTAAAGACAATGTAAAAGAATTTGCAAGTAATTTAATTACAATTGGAGCGATTAATAAATCATACGGAGAAAATGTTGTAGCTTCATTTTCAAACTTCGGAAAAATAAACGTAGACGTTTTTGCTCCAGGTGAAGAAATTTATGCAACAGTTCCAAACAATAAATACAAATACTTACAAGGAACATCAATGGCATCTCCAAATGCAGCAGGTGTTGCGGCGTTAATTCGTTCTTACTATCCGAAATTAAAAGCGGCTCAAGTTAAAAAGATTTTAATGGACTCTGGAGTTGCCCTTCCTTCAATGGTTGTTTTAGGGAAAAGCGAAAATCCTAACGAAAAAACACCAGCCGTTTCTTCTATAGAATCATCAAAAACAGCAAAGATGGTAAATGCTTACAATGCTTTATTAATGGCAGAAAAGATGTCTAAAAAATAAACTATAATAAACGATTAATCCAATGGAAGGGCTAACGCTCTTCCATTTTCTATTACATATAAACATGCGAAAAATTATTTTACTTTCTTTCCTAAGCTTAGGCTTTAACTCGGCTTTTGCACAAAGCGCTCCATATTGGCGGCAGCACGCTGACTATAAAATGGAGGTTTCGATGGATGTAAAAAACTATCAGTACAAAGGAAAACAAGAATTGGTATATACCAATAATTCTCCTGATACGTTGAAAAAAGTATTCTATCATTTATATCCAAATGCCTTTCAGCCAGGAAGCGAAATGGATGCACGTCTTCATTTTATTAAAGATCCAGACGGAAGAATGGTAAACAAAGTTAAAGGAGCCGACGGAAAAGAAATAAAACAAAGCCGTATTGAAACTTTAAAACCAAACGAAACAGGTTATCTAAAAATTACAAACTTTAAACAAGATGGTGCTGTAGCTCAAACTAGAGTTTCTGGAACAATCTTAGAAGTAACTTTGGCTAAACCAATTTTGCCAAATTCTAAAACAACTTTTACATTAGATTTTGATGGACAAGTTCCAGTTCAAATTCGCCGTTCTGGAAGAAACAATTCTGAAGGAGTAGAACTTTCTATGTCACAATGGTATCCAAAACTAGCCGAATTTGATTTCGAAGGATGGCATGCAGATCCGTATATCGCAAGAGAATTTCATGGAGTTTGGGGTAATTTTGATGTAAAAATTACAATCGATAAAGACTACACAATTGGAGGCTCTGGATATTTACAAGACAAAAATTCTATCGGACATGGTTACCAAGATGAAGGTGTAACTGTTACATATCCTAAAAAAGCAAAAACACTTACTTGGCATTTTATCGCGCCAAATGTTCACGATTTTACTTGGGCTGCAGATAAAGAATACAACCATGATATTGTAAAAGGACCAAACGGTGTAGATTTGCATTTCTTTTACAAAAACAACGAAAAAACAACTGCAAACTGGAAACAGCTAGAGCCTTTAATGGTTAAAGTAATGGAATATTACAACCAAAGAGTTGGAGCATATCCATACAAACAATACTCATTTATTCAAGGCGGAGACGGCGGAATGGAGTACGCAATGTGTACTTTAATGCTAGGAAACGGAACTCTTGAAGGAATTTTAGGAACTGCAACGCACGAATTAGGACACTCTTGGTTCCAGCATATTTTAGCTTCAAACGAATCAAAACATCCTTGGATGGATGAAGGTTTTACAACGTACATAGAAGATAGTGCTTTGAATGAATTAAAAGGAGATAAAAAAGAGGCAAACCCTTTTGTAGGGAATTATAAAGCGTATTACAGTTTAGTAAATTCTGGAAAAGAACAGCCACAAACTACTCACGGAGATCGTTATGATGAAAACCGTCCGTACAGTATTTCTTCTTATGTTAAAGGAAGCCTTTTCCTTTCTCAATTAGAATATGTAATCGGAAAAGAGAATGTTGATGCAACTTTAAAAGATATTTCAACGATTTTAAATTCAAACACCCAACTCCAAACGATATCAAAAGAACAGCAGAAAGAGTTTCTGGAGCTGAGTTAGATTGGTATTTAGTTGATTGGACACAAACTACAAATACTATTGATTACGGAATTAAAGACGTGGTAGATAATGCAGGAAAAACAACAATTTCTTTAGAAAGAATTGGAAGAATGCCAATGCCTATCGATTTAAAAGTTGATTATACAGACGGAACATCTGAGACATTCTATATTCCGTTAAGAATGATGAACTTCATCAAACCAAATCCAAACCCGAACGAAAAAAGAACAGTATTAGAAGACTGGGCTTGGGCACAACAAAACTATAGTTTTACAATTGAGAAGAACAAGACGTCAATCAAAAAAATCACGATCGATCCAAGCGGATTAATGGCTGATGTAAAACAAACAAATAACGTTTTTGAAGTGAAGTAAATCTCTCTTTTAGATATAAAAAAAGCCCTTAAAACTAAATTTAAGGGCTTTTCTTTTATAATCAAGTTTATTCCAGTTTTCTAGTTTTTATACCATTTTCATATCTGCAACAACCTCTGGTTGTGCTTTTTTAAACGGAACCCATTCTCTGTAACTAGCAGATCTCCATAACCATTCAATTGGTCCATAATTGTATTTTGAAAGCCACCATTTGCTAATGAATAGTTGAATTATAAAGACAGAAATAGCAAGGAAAAAGTAAAACCAATACGGCATTGAATCTGCAATTCCGAATCCGATTCCAGAGAAAATAATACCTGCCAATATATTTTGAGTCATATAATTGGTCAATGTCATTTTTCCGCCTGCGCTAAAATAGCTGAAAACCGTTTTTAATTTGCCATTGATATACAAAAGACAAATTCCAGTTGATATAAAAATCATCGTACTTAAAACCAGCCAGTAAAGCGGGTGGAAGATTTTTAGAAATTCTACTTTGTATATTATTATCATATTAAATGCAATTCCGATAATGACAGCCAATGCAAAACTAACAACACAGATATTTTTTAAAAGTCCTTTTAATTCTCTTAAGCGATTGAAAAAGTTTAGTTTTTGAAGTAAGAAACCAAAAAGCATACAACCCAACATTACATAATGGGCAGTAATAGCATAACCAGGAATAATAATTTGCTCGTAAAATGAAGCTAACAAGTTAAATCTAAAAAAGTCAATCCAATTTCCAGAATGATATAGTTTTAGATATTCAGGATTTGATGCAATTACAGGATGCTCAATTTTAAAACCATTTACATAAGCCATTACAAAAGGAACTGTAAGTACAATTACACCAGAAATAATAGCTAAAGTTTTGGCAGAACATCTATAAAAAAGCAATAATACAAGTCCTAAAAAGGCATAATCTTTTAAAATGTCGCCCAGCCAAAAAGCAGAATTAATAAATGCTAAAATAAATAGCAAAAACATTCGCCAAGCAAAAAAAGCGATAGGATTTTTTCCTTTAGAAGCCACGTTATTAATTAAAATGGCAAATCCGAAGCCAAATAAAAGAGTTAATAATGTCCAAGATTTTGCCGCAAATAAATAGCGGTTAATGTATAGAAGAATTTCAGAGAAAGTACTATGTTTAATTTCTTTCTCTATACCGATGTACAGGAAATCTAAATAATTTCCAATTGCTACGCCCAATATGGCCCAGCCCCGAAGTATGTCGACAATTGCAGTTCTTTTGCTCTGCTCGACAGGATGATAAGAATTTGTCATTTGATTGATGATTTTGTTGTGATTTGATTGATGATTTTAGAATAAACTTGATTAATGTTTAACGTTATCAAAAGTAGAGAAATTATGTATTGAATATTTTTTCTTATAATAAATTTCACAAAAAAAGCGTGTCATTCTGAAATAACACGCTTTTAAAATCTTATCGTTTTTAGATTATGCCAAATGTTCCAGCATATCTTTTGTCATAGTTTCTAAATCAAATTTATGATTCCATCCCCAGTCTTCTCTTGCAGAAGAATCGTCAATGCTTGCCGGCCAGCTGTCAGCAATTTTCTGGCGGAAGTCTGGATTATATGTAATCTCAAATTCAGGAATATGTTTTTTAATTTCTCTTGCAATTTCGGTTGGAGTAAAACTCATAGCGACCAAATTGTACGAAGAATGTATTTTGATTTCCTCAACCGGTGCTTTCATAATATTAATTGTTGCATCAATTGCATCATCCATGTACATCATTGGCATTTTGGTTTCAGATGACAAAAAGCACTCGTATTTTTTATCAGCAATAGCTTTATAGAAAATATCAACTGCATAATCTGTAGTTCCGCCACCTGGAGGAGTAGACCAGCTAATTAAACCAGGATAACGAATACTGCGAACATCAACACCATAAATATTATGATAATATTCGCACCATCTTTCACCAGCTTGTTTACTGATTCCGTAAACCGTAGAAGGCTCCATTACGGTATATTGAGGCGTATTTTCTTTTGGAGTTGTTGGTCCAAAAACAGCAATACTCGAAGGCCAGAAAATCTTCTGAATCTTTTTGGCTTTAGCTAAATTCAAAACATGAAAAAGCGAATTCATATTCAAATCCCAAGCAAAAGCTGGATTTTTCTCCGCAGTTGCCGATAAAAGTGCGACCATCAGATATACATCGGTAATTTTATGCACTTCTACCAAATGTTCGATCTGATTAAAATCTAAAGCATTGACCACTTCAAAAGGTCCCGAATTCACGACATCAGTATTTAATTTTCGGATGTCAGAAGCAATTACATTTTCTGTTCCGTATATTTTGCGCGACTTTTGAGTCAGCTCCGTTCCGATCTGTCCGCAAGCGCCAATGATCAATATTTTTGGATTCATTTTTTCATGATTTTTAGATAGACAAATATAACGTTTTCGTAATCAAATGCGTTTTTTTAGAGTATAAATTATTAATTCAATAATTTAAAAGTTTTTTTGTTGGATTATTCACTTTTACAGGGGTGTGTCTTTGTGCCTTTTTATTTTCTGAAATAAAGTTCATTTTTTAAGAGGATAAAACAGAAAAAAGCGTCTTAATTAACGTCAGCAAAGACGAAAAAAATAACCTTGATTTATAGAATCTTTAGCATAAAAACAGAATTCATAATTGTAAATTTACTTCGTAACTTTGCGACCTAACATTTTAATAAATGAAATACAAAATATCTCTTTTTCTGCTTTTGACAACTGTATTGTTTTCTTGCCAAAATGAAAATGAAAAACGCCTTGCGGAAAATGCAAAAGAGGCAAAAAAGAAAGAAGCTATTTTTAACAATATAAATAAAGGCTGGACTTTTCTAGACGAGCCTATTAATGAAATTTCAGAATCACAATTGAATTCATGGACAGAATGGCGCGAGTTTATAAAAGAAATTGGAGAAAAGCCTAGAAAAACCATTGGTGCGTTTCAGAAAAAATCGACTGCGATTTCTAAGAAAGCAATGGCTTTAAACAATAATATTCCGGCTCAATTCAATCAACCACAGATTAAAAGCCGTATTTCTATTTTGATTACCAAAATTAAAATGCTGGATTTATTTATTCATTTGAGCACCATTCCAGATGATAAAGTGGTGTTTTTGATACAAGAAATCAATAAAGAGCTGATTTCGTTAGAAAGACAAATGGACAAAATTGTTGAGAGAGCTAAGATTCCGAAAGAAGAAGGAGAAGCCGATTTTCTTAAAATGTTAGACACAACGCGCGCAATTCCAAGTTCTGCTCCGCCAATAGATCAAAATAATATACAGAAAGTTGAGTAAAAACGCCTTATATACTACATACGATAATCTGCCAAAAGCACAGCAGATTGCATCAAGTTTACTGGAAGGAAACCAAGTAAAAATGAATATCAGCGGATTATTAGGATCTGCTGTTTCATTTATTATACGTTCTGTTTTCAGGAAAACAGAATTGCCTTTTCTAATTGTTTTAGACAACAAAGAAGAAGCGGCTTATTACCTAAACGATCTCGAGCAAATGATTGGAGAACAAGATGTATTGTTTTATCCAGCGTCATTTCGCCGTCCGTACCAGATTGATGAAACTGATAATGCCAATGTTCTGCTTCGCGCTGAGGTTTTAAACCGAATTAACTCAAGAAAAAAACCAGCCGTAATTGTTACGTATCCTGAAGCACTTTTTGAAAAAGTAGTTACGAGAAGAGAACTTGATAAAAACACGCTGAAAGTGGCGCTGAACGATAAAATTTCAATTGATTTTATCAACGAAGTTTTATTCGAATACGAATTTAAAAGAGTAGATTTTATTACAGAACCTGGCGAATTTTCGGTTCGTGGAGGAATTGTCGATGTATTCTCTTTTTCAAACGATCACCCATACAGAATTGAGTTTTTTGGAAACGAAGTAGATAGCATAAGAACTTTTGATGTTGAAACGCAGTTATCTGTAGAAACGCATAAAAAAATCACGATTATCCCAAATGTTGAAAATAAACTTTTTCAGGAAAACCGTGAGAGTTTCTTAGATTATATTGCCGAAAAAACAGTTGTTTTCATTCAAAATACCGAAGGACTTTTTAGTCAATTAGACAAACAATTTGCAAGAGCAGAAGAAGCTTTTGAAAAATTGTCGAAAGAAATAAAACATGCTACGCCAGAACAATTATTTTTAAATCAGGCGTCATTTATAAAAAGATCTTTGGACTTTTCGGTTGTAGAATTGGCTTCAAGACCTGTTTATAAAACCACTAAAAAATTTGAATTTCATATTCAGCCTCAGCCATCTTTCAATAAACAATTTGATTTATTGCTGAATAATTTAAGCGACAATCATTTTAAAGGATATGTCAATTATCTGTTTTGTTCGAATGATACTCAGGCAAAACGGTTTCATGATATTTTTGAATCTTTGGATGAAGCCAATTCAGAAAATATCAGAAAACAATATCATACCATTGTATTGCCTTTATACCAAGGTTTTATTGATGAAGAAAATCAGATAACGGCTTATACCGATCATCAGATTTTTGAGCGTTATCATAAATTCAATATCAAAAACGGGTATTCGAAAAAACAGAATATCACGCTTAAAGAATTAACTGCACTTTCGGTTGGCGATTATGTAACGCATATCGATCACGGAATTGGAAAATTCGGCGGCTTGCAGAAAATTCAAGTCGAAGGCAAAACACAAGAAGCGATAAAATTGGTTTATGCTGATAATGATATTGTGTATGTGAGCATTCACTCGCTTCATAAAATTTCAAAATACAACGGAAAAGACGGAACGCCTCCGAAAATATATAAACTAGGATCGAACGCTTGGAAAGTTTTAAAACAGAAAACAAAAGCCCGTGTAAAACATATTGCGTTCAACTTGATTCAGTTGTATGCAAAACGTCGTTTAGAAAAAGGTTTTCAATTTGCGCCGGATAGTTATCTTCAAAATGAATTAGAAAGTTCATTTATTTACGAAGATACGCCAGATCAAACCAAATCGACAGCAGAAGTAAAAGCCGATATGGAAAGTGATCGTCCAATGGATCGTTTGGTCTGCGGTGATGTTGGTTTTGGAAAAACAGAAGTTGCGATTCGTGCTTGCTTTTAAAGCGGTTGATAATAGTAAGCAAGTTGCCGTTTTAGTTCCGACAACGATTCTGGCTTATCAACATTATCGAACTTTCTCAGAACGTTTGAAAGATATGCCAGTTTCAATTGGTTACTTAAACCGATTCAGAACAGCAAAACAAAAAACGCAGACTTTAAAAGATTTAGCCGAAGGAAAACTAGATATTGTTATTGGAACACACCAATTGGTTAACAAAAATGTAGTTTTTAAAGACCTTGGTTTACTGATTGTTGATGAGGAACAAAAGTTTGGAGTAAACGTAAAAGATAAACTGAAAACTATTGCTCGCTAATGTTGATACGTTGACTTTGACTGCGACGCCAATTCCGAGAACGCTTCAGTTTTCATTAATGGCAGCTCGAGATTTATCTGTAATTACAACGCCTCCACCAAATCGATATCCGATTGAAACGAATGTAGTTGGTTTTAATGAAGAAATTATCCGTGATGCGATTTCGTATGAAATTCAAAGAAACGGACAGGTTTTCTTTATCAATAACCGAATCGAAAATATAAAAGAAGTCGCAGGAATGATTCAGCGTTTGGTTCCAAATGCAAGAGTCGGAATCGGACACGGGCAAATGGACGGAGCGAAACTCGAAGAACTGATGTTAGGTTTCATGAACGGAGATTTCGATGTTTTGGTGGCAACAACCATTATCGAAAGTGGTCTGGACGTTCCAAATGCGAACACTATTTTCATCAATAATGCCAATAATTTTGGATTGTCAGATTTGCATCAAATGCGCGGGCGTGTTGGCCGAAGCAATAAAAAAGCATTTTGTTATTTCATTTGTCCACCATATTCGTCGATGACTGAAGATGCGAGAAAACGTATTCAGGCTTTGGAACAATTCAGCGAATTAGGAAGCGGTTTCAACATTGCGATGAAAGATTTGGAGATTCGTGGAGCAGGAGATTTATTAGGTGGAGAACAAAGCGGTTTCATTAATGAAATTGGTTTTGATACGTACCAGAAAATCATGAACGAAGCTATCGAAGAATTGAAGGAAAATGAATTCAAAGATTTGTATCCTGAAGAAAATGATATCGATACCAAAGAGTATGTAAAAGACATTCAAATCGATGCCGATTTTGAGCTTTTATTTCCAGATGAATATATCAATAACGTTTCGGAACGTTTGGTTTTATATAACGAATTGGGTGCTATAAAAGATGAAGCTGGATTACAAGAATTTGAGAAAAAACTAATTGACCGTTTTGGTCCGTTGCCAAAACAAGCTGTTTCTCTATTAAACAGCATCAGAATAAAATGGATTGCGACAAAAGTTGGAATCGAGAAATTAGTTCTGAAACAAGGCAAAATGATCGGTTATTTCGTCTCAGATCAGCAATCAGATTATTATCAATCGGTGAAGTTTAGGAATGTTTTAAATTTCGTTCAAAAGCATAGTAATCTTTGTAAAATGAAAGAAAAACAAACCGTAAACGGATTACGTTTGTTATTGACTTTTGAAAATGTAAAGTCGATAAAACGTGCGCTGGAGTTGATGGAATTGTTTGAGGAGTAAAATAAAGTTTGCCACGAATTGCACCAATTCACACCAATTTTTTTGCCACAGATTAAAAAGATTATGAAGATTAAAAAAATCATTTAAATCCTTTTAATCTGTGGCAATAATTGTTTTAAAAAATTCGTGTGAATTCGTGAAATTGGTGGCAAATAAAAAAATTAAGCTTTCTTTATCTTTTATTTAAGAAAAATCTTAGAACTAAAAAGTTTTCTTTGAGTCAAATTTTCAAAGACAACTTTATATGCAGAACCAATTTATTCTCCTTTTTCTATTCTTAGGATTAACTACAATCTTCGCTCAGGGAAAAAATAAAAACATTTTAAATGATTCTCTAAAATCGGAAACCATTGACCCGCTTCGTCCTGCAAAGGCTGCATTTTATTCGGCTGTTTTACCAGGTTTAGGTCAGATCTACAATAAAAAATATTGGAAACTTCCTTTAGTTTATGGAGCAATAGGTACAAGTGCATATTTGTACATTGATAATCAGAAAAGCTACAATTTGTACAGAGATGAATATAAAAACAGATTGGAAGGAAAAAAAGTGATTCGGAATTTTTGGCTGGTTTAAGCGAAAGCCAATTAATTACGGCCCAAAAAGGCTATCAGAGAAACAGAGATTTATCGGCTCTGTTTATGATTGGTTTTTATGTTTTAAACATTATAGATGCTAATGTTGATGCGGCTTTATCTCAATTTAATGTAGATGAAAGATTAGCGTTTAAACCTGCTGTTATAAAAAACGATATCACCTTCAATAATAATTTCGGGTTTGCTGTGAATTATTCGTTTTAAAAGAAGATTTGCCACGAATTTGCTTCTTCTGTTCGCTATCGCTCGAGTCGTGGAGTCGTGGCAAAATAAAATAAGAAATGGCGTATAAATCTTATACGCCATTTTTATAATTAAATTAAAATTGTTACTCTAATTTTAAATAATGTAAACCTTTATTTCCAGAAACAATTATTTTAGTTTTAGCAAAAGAAATATCATTTATAACAGAACCAGCAGGAAGCTCTAGTTCTAGTTCCCAGGAAGCACCTGAGTTTTTCGTTACAAACAATTTATCTCCAGATTGAATATACCATTGTGTTTCTGTTCTAAGAAAAAAAGCTTTTACGTCAGTTTTTACCGGATTCCATGTTTGAAGCATATCAGTAGAAGCATATAATGTTTTATCTTCATTATTTAGTCCAAATATTTTATTGATATTTACAAACTTGTAACTAGCAGGATATATTTTTGAGTTGATTTGTTTAGAAACAGAATCTTTTACAATCCAGTTGTTGTATCCTGTTTCAGATTGTAGGATCACGTTTTTTAAATTGTTTACACCATTTTTAGGAGTATAAAGTACTCCAACCTGATAAAATTTATTGTCGGATACTGATTTTCCAAAAGCTGAAATTGACAATCTAGTTCCTACACCTCCGCCGCTGCCAATAATGGTAGCCCAAGCAGGAGGATCGCTTTTAGTAATTGTCGCACCTTTATCGGCCGTGTAAATTTGACCGCTAATCACTGTTGTAAGAATACAAATGTTATTGTCCAAATAACCAATTTTTAGACCATTAATTGCTGGGCTAAAATGATTATCAACATCAATTCGTTTTTGTGTTTCAAAACCATTGTCAGTAAAAAAGCCAGCAATAGTATTTGTTAAAGCTCCTGTTTTATCGTCAATCATTCTAAAATCGCCATAACTTCCAGACTGATTGATATAAACTTGTTCATAACCT
Organism: Flavobacterium ginsengisoli; assembly: GCF_029625315.1. Taxonomy (NCBI): domain Bacteria; kingdom Pseudomonadati; phylum Bacteroidota; class Flavobacteriia; order Flavobacteriales; family Flavobacteriaceae; genus Flavobacterium; species Flavobacterium ginsengisoli. The sequence continues at coordinate 3,345,723 of NZ_CP121110.1, read as the reverse complement.
GTAGATTTAGCTTCTAATTTTTTGGGAGCACCCCAAAAACTTCCATTATCAGATGTAATATTGTTTACAAACGAAAATATAGTTTTACTATTGTCAAGAACGCTGGATGACTGGATATCTAAATTTCCAAGTGTTGTTAATTTTGTCCATCCCTTTGTTATGCTATAAAAATTGACAACGCTACTATTTACATTTTTTATTTGCACTCTTAAAGTGTTAGTACCTGTTATTAAACCATCTGGAATAGATAATACAATTTTAGTGTTTGAAATTTCTTTCGCAGTTACCTCTGTTCCGTTAATAAAAATTTTGGTTGGATAATCTTTGTTTAAAAAGTTGGCTCCCGTAATTTCAAAGTTTTCTCCAATTGTAAGAATTTCAGAAGAAGTGGAAGAAATTGCAATAGGTAGTGGCTCCGCTGCAGCTGGAGTGTCATCACCAGAATCATTGCTAGAACAAGAAGTAAATATCGTCAGTCCAGACAAAAGGATTGATAATAGGAGTAATTTTTTTTCATTATTTAGGGATTAAATTTCCCCGCAAAAAAATGAAATAATATAATGAAATCTATACGGGAAACCACATTTTGATTGTTTATCTAAAAAAGGCATATGAAGTTTCATATGCCTTTAAATATATAAATTACAATGAATTATTTAACAATCAGTTTTTTGGTCACATTAAAATCTTTAGAAATAATATTTACAATATAAATTCCAGAAGATAAATGATGATTTACTTGCCCTGAAGATGAAAGTCTTTCAGTTAGAAGAGTTCTTCCGTTCAAATCAGAAACGAAAATTTCTGCAGTATCTCCACTTGCTAATTCTGGCATTAAAATATTAAATACATTGTTTGTAGCTGGATTTGGGTAAATACCGATTACTGGTTCTGTTGCAGAAACTTCTTCTGCGTTTGAAATCATTCTTGATGTGCCTACAGTTGTTGGTTCCAATTGCCATTGAGCGCTGTACCAGCCGTCTTGCGAATTTCCGTATTGCGCAGCACCAGTTTGGTTTTCGATATGAATAATATTTCCGGTTTGCCATCTGTTTCTTAAACGAACCCAAGTTCCGTCAATGTAATCGCTAGACCATTGCGCGCTCCAGAAAGTAGTATCGGTTATGTTACATTGTACATTTCCTGTCTGGCCCTCAATATTCATTAATTCTCCTGTTGCTACGTTTTTAAGAACAAAATAAGTGGCATCAATTGCGATTTTTTGCCATTTGTAATTGTTGCCAGAAACAGATGTTCCGTAACCTGTATTTGTTCCTGCGTCAGATAAATAAGCGCCTGTCCATCTGTTTTTGATCGTGTAGTAATTTCCTCCTCCTGAAGCTGTTGTAACCGATACCAAACAAGTGCTGGTTTTGTTTCCGTCAACAGTTGTAACGGTAATTGTTGCTGTTCCATTCGCTACAGCGGTAATTAAACCAGAAGCATTTACAGTTGCGACAGCTGTATTGTTTGAACTATAGGTTACCGATTTATTAGTTGCATTTGCAGGAAGAATTGTTGGGGTTAATTGCTGTGTTCCGCCAACATTTAATGAAGCTGTCGTTGGACTTAAACTAACACTTGTAACCGCAACGCCAGTTCCTGGATTAGAATCGTACCAAGCGCTGTTCATGTACCATCCGTTTTTATCTCTGCTTAAATCGGCTGTTTGATTTGTTCCGTCATTGAAAATTAAATTGGTCGAAGTTACATTGGTAAAAGTATAGCTGTACCAGCCGTTTCCAGCGTCAGTCATATTTACTCCAGGCCAGTTTACGGTTGCTAAAACTCCTGTTGGTAAAGTATTCCAATAGTAGATTTTAATTCCAGTTCCCCAATTTGATGGTTTGTAGAAATAAACCGTAAAATTGGTATTCGGATTCACCGTAATTGTAGCCGAAGCTGTTTTGTTTCCGTCTTGTGTTGTTGCTGTAATCGTTGCAGTTCCTGCAGCAACTGCTGTTACAAGTCCGCTTGTATTTACCGTTGCAATTGCAGTATTGCTTGAACTCCAAGTTACATTTTTGTTTGTTGCATTTGCAGGCGAGATTGTCGCTGTAAGCTGTTGCGTATTTCCTGCATACAAACTTGCTGAGGTAGGAGATACTGCTACAGAAGAAACAGGAATTGCAGCAACAGCGATAGTCGAAGTTGCTGTTTTATTTCCGTCAACTGTTTTAACCGTAATTGTTGTGGTTCCTTCAGCAACAGCCGTAACTAAACCAGAAGCATTTACAGTTGCAACAGCTGTATTGCTCGATGTCCAAGTTACATTTTGATTGGTTGCATTTGCTGGAGCAATTGTCGCATTTAATTGCTGTGTTGATCCTAAACCAACAGTTACCGTAGTTGGACTAACAGAAACTCCTGTTACCGCAACAACAGGTGCATTTGTATTGGTTAAAACTAAATATTCGTAAGCAACAAAATTACGTGTAGCACCTGCAGTTAAAGTCACAGAAGCATTATTGTTATAAGGATTAACATAAGTTCCTGCCAAAGCTGCTGGAATAACATATGATTTAGCCGCATTTCTCAAATTCGACATTACGATTACTTTTTCTGAACCTAATGTTTTAGTGAAAATACTAATATCGTCATTTGCATAAGTTGTTAAATCACCACGTCTGATTGCGGCACTTGTTGTTCTAAAGTTTAAAATTTTAGCAAAATCGGCTGCAGCAGTCGGGTTTTGTGACCAGTTGAATTTGAAGTTTGTCCAAGGCCAGTCGGTTTTTGGTTCGTAATCTATTTCTTGTCCGCTCATTAAAAAAGGAACTCCTCTCATATAAGCTGAAACCAAGAAATTGGCAACAATTCCGTTGTGATTTTTAAATACAACAAATGGTCTTCTCACACCATCATCATTGGTGTAGGTATCATGATTACCTGTATATCTAACGATTTGCTGATTTCCAGTAGCTTTAGCATATTCATAAGTTGTCTGATCTTGGATTCTTTGAGAAACAGGACCTCCATTAGCAATATCATATAAACCGCTATGAAACCATCTGTCTCCATAATTCATGTCGAAACCAACCTGAAAGTTTTCTTGTCTATCTCCTTCAGCTAACATCAATAAGTTATGAGAAGTTATGCTTCGAAGATTTGAATTCACTTCAGACCAAAAATCTAAAGGAGGATTATTCGCATAATCGCAACGGTAACCGTCAATATTGGCGACAAAAATCCAGTAACGCATGGCATCTTTTATGGCTGCTCTTGTAGCAGAACTATTAAGATCAAGCGCAACAATATCAGAGAAGTTTCCTAATTGCTGAATTGTTGTGCCAGTTCTCTTGTAATATTCAGGATGTGAAGCTACCCAAACATTGTCCCAAGAAGTTCCGTTGATGGCAATATCTAGAATTACTGCCATTCCGCGGCTGTGGGCGCCATCAACCAAAGTTCTTAAATCGGCTAAAGATCCATATTCTGATCCAACGGCTTTAAAATCTTTGATACAATAAGGTGAAGCCGAACTTCGGGAATCGGTGCCATGTGGGAAAATAGGCATTAGATAAATAACATTGGTGCCCAATGCTTTTATATTGTCTAATCTAGCGGTTACTCCGGCTAAATCTCCGTTGGCACTAAAAGGGCGTATATGCACTTGATACATATTGACATCTCTCGTGTCTGGCACACCGGCAAAAGGTGTTCCATATTGCGGAGGATCTTGCGCATAAACTGAACTTGCAAATAATAATAGAAAGCAAATTAATGCTTTGGTAATATGAAATAATCTTGGGGTAATTTTGATTTTCATAATAGTAGTTTTTTGCATGCTTGTCGGCATTTCTTAACTAAAATTCATTCTCACTCGCATTGTATTTAAATTCGACAAACATTTGTGGTTAATAGTTTTCAAAATAGTAAGTTTTTTTGCTCAAAAATGAGCATAGTTTTTTTTTGCCACGAATTGCACTAATTTTTTAAATAGTATTAATTCGTGTAATTGCTTCGCCTGTTCGCTATCGCTCGAGTCGTAGCAAAAAGCTTAGAAACTTAGTGGCTCAGAGCCTTAGAATCTTAAGTTATAATTTTTTCAATCCTTTTAATTCTGTAGCAGTCGCTTCTTTAATGCTGATGGCAACACCACCACCAGGAGCTAAATACTGTTTTAATTTTGTTTTTGAGTTTACGATAACTTTAGTAAGCGTATATTTTTGTGGATTCTGATTCCAATTGGCCTCTTTAGCATCGGCATAAATAGTGGCAACGAAATTTTTTCCTGCAGGTAAATAATCAAATGAAATGTTTGCTGTTCTTGCATTTTCATCTGTGATTCCGCCAATAAACCATTCGTTTTTACCTTTTGCTTTTCTTGCAATTGTAATATAATCTCCCGGTTCGGCTTCTAGAATATAACTGTTATCCCAATCTACGGCAACGTCTTTGATGAACTGAAATGCATCTGGAAAACGCTCGTAATTTCCAGGAATATCAGCGACCATTTGCAACGGACTGTACATAGTTACATAATATGCCAATTGTTTTACTAAAGTGGTATTTACGCGTTGTGTACTTCCTGTTCCATAATACGAAAGATCGGTCTGAAAAATTCCCGGAGTGTAATCCATCGGTCCGCCCATTAATCTTGTAAAAGGTAAAATGGTTGTGTGATCTGGTGCTAAACCTCCCATAGATTCGAACTCGGTACCGCGTGCAGATTCCTGAGCAATCCAGTTTGGAAAAGTACGGTTTAATCCAGTCGGACGAACTGCTTCGTGGCTGTCAATCATAATTTTATAATCGGCTGCACGTTTGGCAACATTAATGTAATGATTCACCATCCATTGTCCGTCGTGATGTTCGCCACGAGGAATAATTTTTCCTACGTAACCTGTTTTTACAGCATCGTAACCGTTGTCATTCATAAACTGAAAAGCACGATCTAAACGTCTTTCGTAATTGGTTGCAGAACCAGAAGTTTCGTGGTGCATGATAATTTTCACTCCTTTTGAAGCGGCATATTCATGAACCGCTTTTACATCAAAATCAGGATAAGCTGTTACATAATCAAAAACTTCTTCTTTCCAGTTGTTAATCCAGTCTTCCCAGCCAATATTCCATCCTTCGATAAGAATTGCATCGAAACCATTTTGAGCGACAAAATCAATGTATTCTTTTGCACGTTCTGTTGTGGCTCCATGTTTTCCGTTTGGAGTAAGTTTGGTAAAATCATCGGTTAATTTTACATTGGTTTCTTTTCCAAAAGCCCACGTACTTCTTCCTGCAACAAAATATTCCCACCAAATTCCGATGAACTTTACAGGTTTAATCCATGAAACGTCTTTGTAACTTGTTGGTTCATTTAAATTCAGAATTAATTTTGAAGCTAAAATATCTGTTGCTTTATCACTTACAACAATAGTTCTCCAAGGCGATTGTGCATCGGTTTGCATATAACCTTTTGCTCCAACAGCATCTGGCGCCAAATGACTAATCATTTTATTGTTTACAGGATCAACTTCAAGATACATTGCTGGATAATTAATCAATGCCGCTTCGTGAATGTTGATGTACAAGCCATCATCAGACTTCATCATTGACGGCGTTTGTACCGATAATGTCGCAATTGGCCACTGCGAATTGATTTCGATTGTGGCTTTTTTCATCAGCGAAGGAATCTCTGAAATCTTTGAAGTAGTATAAGCATATTCGTTGGTGTCATAATCTCCTGGAATCCAGAAAATTTTGTGATTTCCGGCTAAATTGAATTCGGAACGTTCTTCTTTAATTACAAAATAATTTAGGTCATTTTGTTTTGGAAATTCATATCGAAACCCTAATCCGTCATTGAATAAACGGAAACGGATTCTAATAAATCTGTTATTGTTTTTCGCTTGCGCTAAAGTGACAAGCAATTCGTTGTAATGATTGCGAATTGTTTTTTCTTCACCTAAAACCGGATTCCAACTTTCATCGACAGAAGATTGTGCTGTATTTGTAACGGTAAAACCATCCAAAAACGAAGGCATATTTTGAAGTTCTAAACCTAAAGAACTAGGTTTAATAACCGGTTTTTGTTTGTATGATAATTGATAAGACGGAATTCCGCCTTCTTTCAATTCAAATTTTAGCGAAAGATTTTTGTCTGGCGACATTATTTCTTGTGCTTTTACTGCAAATGTGCAGGTGCAAACGAAAAATAAAAACGCTAGTTTTTTGCCCAAACGAATTTGGAACTGTATTTTTTTGGATTGAAAATTCATGTTATTTACTTTTTTTCAAATCTTAGGATTATAAGAAGCTTTTGTTATTTTTTAAGAATAAGGTATTGATAAGCTTCTAAATTAATTTCTGAAGCAATAGAAATTGGATTGCCAGTTAATGCATCTGTCCAATTGGTGTTGGCCAAAGCTGTTGGAGCGGTATATTTAACCGATTTGTTTTTAATGTTCGCCACAATTAAGACTTTATCAGTTGTAGTTTCCATAGTAAAAACACTTGCATCGTTACTGCTGTAGCCCGTTAGTTTTCCTTTTCGAAGTGCTTCACTCGAATTTCTAAATGCAATTATTTTTTGGTATTCTAAAAGCATATCATTATCTGCAGTAGACCAATCTATTGGCACATTGTCAAAATAATCAATGCGTTTGTTATAGCCAATTTCTTGACCATTGTAAATCATAGGAACAGATTTCATGCTTGATGCAATTACAAATGCTCGCTAAAGAACCTTTTTTGCCTCCAAAAAGCTCAAGTGGAGTTCCGTCAGAAAGATTCACGTCGTGATTTGTGGTGTAACGCACAATTCTTTTTGAAGCATCTAGTTGTCCGTATTCTTTAGAACTTTCTGTTTGAAGATAACTTGCAGGCTGCGCTTCTGAGAATACTTTTTCTAAAGCACCGAAATAAGCAAAACCAAAAGTATAATCGAATCCAGCATCATAATGATTGGCTCTTGAACCTTCGGCCATTAAAATCATTCTTTGGTTTTTGATTTTACGGATTTTAGTTATTGCTTCTGACCAGAAAGTTACAGGAACAAAATCGGCAGCGTCACATCTGAAACCATCAATATTGGCATTATAAACCCAATAAGACATGGCATCGATCATGGCTTTTTTCATTTCTGCATTAGTATAATTTAATTGTGCAACATCTTGCCAGTTGGTTCCTGGCGGAATAGTAATGTTTCCGCTGGCATCTTTCTGGTACCAGTCTGGATGTGCTGTAATCCATTGATTATCCCAAGAAGTATGATTGGCAACCCAGTCTAAAATTACCGCCATATTTTTGCTGTGTGCTTCTGTAACTAGAGCGCGAAGGTCTTCTAAGTTTCCATAATCAGAATTAACGGCTTTATAGTCTTTAATTGAATAAGGAGAACCTAATTTTCCTGCCATTTTTATTTTTCCAACAGGATAAATAGGCATTAGATAAATGACGTTTGCACCTAATTTCTGAATGTCTCCAAGTCGTTTCTGAACACCTTTTAAGTTTCCTTCTGGACTGAAAGAACGTACGTTTACCTGATAAATTACGGCATCTTCATTGGTCGCAACTTTATCAAATGGGGATCCATATTGCTGATATTCGTTTTCTGTTCCCGTGTTTGGATCTGGTTTCGGATTTTCTTCAGAAGAACTGCACGATATAAAAGCTAAAGAAAGCAGTAAAGCAAGAAAAATGTTGGTGTTAGACTTCATAATTTTAGAATTAAATTTGATAGAATTTGAGCTTTAGTTTTTAGATAACCTGCCTTTTGCTCAGAAAGGCAGGTATCACTCAAAACTAATCTATCATGTATGAATATGTTAGATTATTTTTTAACTATAGTGCAAGTTGCTGTTGCAGGATAGCCATTTGTGTTTGGATCTGTTTCATCAATCGTGAATGTAACGTCGTAAGTTCCCGCTTCGGTAATGGTATAAGAACCTTGATCGTCACGATTAATTGTATTTGTTGTAGCATCTTTTGGTCCGTAATTAACATCCCATTTGTTGTTCAATCTGAATTTTAATGCTCCAGGAACCAAATCTGCTGTTACTTTCCATGTTTTTGTCTGATGGTCATAGCTCATCGGTGTGCTGTTATCCCATCCACCAGTTTGAGCTGTTCCAACAATTCCCCAAGCATAAGCTGTTGCTGACCATTTTAAAGTATTAAGATTTACTTTAATTTGATAAGAACCTTCGCCAGGCATTTGTAAGTCTGTTGTATTCATTTTCTGGATGTTATCGCCACCACTAGAACCATAAAATTCTTCCCAGTTTCTAGCAGTATTTACTTTAAATCCTGTTCCATAACCTGGAAGAACTGATGCATAACCTTGGTAAACGCCTTTTTCAATAGCAGTTAAAACAGAAGCAGTTTCAACATTCCATTCGCCTTGGTAAGAACCTGGCATGTAAATTTCGCCAAAAACAATTGCTTTTTCGTAAGGAGTAATGGTTAATTCAACATTTTTTGAAAAAACTTTTCTATCCATTTGAGCTTCAACACGCACAATAAGTTTGTTGGCTTTATCTGCAGGCAAACCTAAATCTGTTGCAATTTTATTGAAATCTCTAACTGAAAAAGTCTTAGTCAAAACATCTTGTCCTACTTCAATACGAGTTGCGTTTAGCCATGCATTTGAGCCTGTTATATCTGAAGGAACATCAAATTGTACTGCATATGTTACAGGCGCTTCAATAGGAAAAGTAACTTTATCCCAAGAAATGGTAATTGCATCTGTATCTGCATTGTCTTCCAGAAGCACAAAAGTGGTACTTGGTGTAATTTTTATTTCAGATGGGAACTGAACATCTTTTAGATAGGTCAATTCGGCATCATTTTCACAAGCAGCTCCAACAATAAGCAAGGCTGTAAGTGCAAATAATCTATTTATATATTTTTTCATATGTAGTTATTATTTGTTTTAAAGTACCATGAGACTGCCGAACTTCTTTTATTGAATTTATTTTTGAGGAACGGCAATTTCATATCAAGTACTTTTAATTAGTAACCTGGATTTTGTTTAAGACTTGGATTAGCATTTAAAGCCGAAGTTGGAATAGGATATATTTTTCTATATTCTTCTGAACTTTCCATGAATTGTTTTGCAGATAAAAAGGTACCAAAACGAATCATATCTTGTCTTCTGTGACCTTCCCAGTTCAATTCTAATCCTCTTTCGTTATAAATATCAGTTAGAGTTGGCACATTATCCAAAGCGCCTAAACCAGCACGTTGTCTAACAGCATCGATAGATGGTTTTGCAGCGGCAGGATTATTTAAACGAACATTACATTCTGCCATCATTAAAAGAACATCTGCATATCTGTAAATAGGGAAGTCGTTTGATGCTCCTCCGCCGTTTCTTGGGGTTGCTGGGTAGAATTTAACGTTACGAACACCTTCTTGCGCACCAGCTCCAGGATTATCCAATGAACTTATATCAAGAGTATAGTTTGTTCCACCTGGTTGTTCTCCTATTAAGAATTGTTTTTTACGAATATCATTGTCAGTATATTTTAGATAAAAATCTTTTGGAACAATTGTACCATTCCATCCGCTGTATCCAAAAAGAGCTTGGCAGTGAGGACCGTATAAACTTCTAACAGTAAAAATATTTCTAGACACAACATCTACAGTAGTGTATATAGAAAGGATAGTTTCGTCATCTGGTAGCACATCGCCAAACAATTCATAATACGTATTTCCAAGCGGACTTGAGGCATTGTTTGATGCAGGGTGAAGATTAAAGTTTCCTTCAGAAACCTTTTGACAAGCGACTAAACACTCAGCCCATTTTGCTTGTCCTGTATAAACTTCTGCATTTAAGTATACTTTTGCTAATAAGGTATAAGCAGCCCATTTATTGAAACGCCCGTAATAATTTCCTCCTTTTGTTCCAGAAAGCAATTCTACGTTTTCGGTCAATTCTTTTACTATGAAATCATAAACTTCTTTACGACTCACTTGCGGAATTTTATCTACGGTTGTGTTATTGTCTGTGTAGAAAGGAATGTTTCCGTAATCGTCCATTAATAAATAATAGAAAAAAGCGCGCAATACTTTAGCTTCTGCAATCTTTGAAGCATCTGCTTTGGCGGTTTCCAGTTGAGAAACAGCTAAATTGGCGACTGAAAATAGATTTGTAAAGCCAATTCCAAGTATTGTTTACCATTAAATCTGTTGGAAGCCATTGATGCATGTAAACACGAGCAAAATCTAACTGCCAATCGCCTGTATTTCTATGCGGAATAACTTGTTCATCTGCCGACATACAGTTTAAATCGTACCAGCCGTTATCAGCTCCAGCATAACCCTTTCCATCCCAATTTCCTCCAATTTGACCATAAACACTGGCAAGGGCAACATCAGCACCTTCGGGTGAATTATAAAAATCGTTCTGAGGGTATTTATCGTACACATTTTCATCAATATTGGTGCAACCAACAAGAGACAGGAAAGTTAAACTCCCTAGTATTAATATATTTTTGATTTTCATTTCTTTTACTATTTAAATTTTACATTTAAACCTATAGCGATACTTCTTGTACGAGGATAAATTCCTCTATCTGCACCAAAGTTGTCCTCAGGTTTTCCACTTCCACTCAAAGTTACCTCTGGGTCTATACCAGAATAGTTGGTAATAAGTAAAAGATTGTTTCCAGTAAGTGAGATTCTAACAGATTCGATGTATTTAACATCTGTGAAACGAAAATTATATCCAGCAGTAACATTTTCTAGACGTAAGAATGAACCATCTTCTAAATACATATCTGAGGCATAAGGAGAAGAATAAATACCTTCGTCTACAGCACTTGCTAAAATGTTAGATTTACCAATATTTTCAAGACGGCTTATGTTGGCACGTACTTGGTTATAGATTTTATTTCCTCCCGAACCTCTCCACAACATTGAAGCATCAAAATTTTTATGAACAAAAGTTGGATTAAATGCATAAGTATATTTTGGTAATGCAGATCCGCTAATAACTCTATCTGGGCTTCTGTCACCTTGATCAATTATACCATTTCCATCACGATCTTCAACAGTTTCAATTCCTGCAGCATCTACACCCGTATGATGTAAAATATTGTAAGTTCCAACAGGCTGTCCTTTTATTAAATAAGAGTTAGCGCCATTTGCTCCCCAAGCAACATAATCTGTGTTTAAAGGAACTCCATTGATGCTTCCGCTTAAATTAAGCACTTCGTTTTTTATTAGCGAAACGTTTCCTGCAAGTGTAAGAGTTGTATTTTCATTTTTAATTACATCATAAGCAAGAGAAACCTCAAGACCTTTATTCAAAATACTTCCTACGTTTGCCTTAATTTTATTGTAAGGATATGGAGGCTGAGGTACTGTATAATCAAATAATAAATTATCAGTTGTAGAAGTATAAACATCGATAGTTCCTCGTAGTCTACTTTCTAACAAAGCAAAGTCAAGACCAATGTTGGTTTGTTTTTTTGTTTCCCATTTCAAATCAGGATTTGCATTTTGACTTGGAAAAAAGTTTGTGATTTGCTGACCTCCAAAATAAATTGTTGAAGGATCTCCAAGTCCGACTAATGCAATTGAACCTTGCGGCAATAAATTTTGCTGATTTCCTGTAACTCCATATCCTGCACGTAATTTAAGCTCATTAAATAGTGTTTGGTTTGCCATGAATGACTCCTTAGTTACTTGCCAAGCTACAGAAGCAGAAGGGAAATATCCCCATTTTTGATTAGATCCAAAAACAGAAGCACCATCTTTTCTTAAACTTGCCGTAAATAAATAACGATCGGCATAAGAGTAGTTAATACGATTTAAGAAAGAAACTAAAGTTCTGTCTGACTTAGACGATTTCATATCTCCAGGAAGAACTTTAGAGAAATCTCCAAGCTGTAGACTATTATAAGTTGTTATGTCGTTAATAAAACCTCTTATTTGAGAATAATTATCTTGGTATAATTGTTTTTGCCATTCGTACAAAGCCAAAACATTAAGGCTGTGAAGACCAAAAGTCTTTTTGTAATTCAGGCTAATATCCATCAATTTTTCATTTTGTCTGCTATCTGTGATATTAGCAAAGCCTTTTTGATCAATTGCGTGCGAATCTGTAGATTTTGCAGGATCATAAAAACCTATAGTTTTATTGGTTTTTCTCCAGCTTCCAAACCATCCAGCTGTTAATCCGTCAAATAAATCTAAGTCAGCTTTTAAACTTCCAAATAAATTATCAGCCTCAGACTCATTTATAATTTCCTGTTGCGCAGCGTATGGATTTAAGTATTGAAAAACGTTTGGATCTGTAAAATACGTTCCGTCAGTATTAAAAACAGGATCAGTTGGGCGCATTAAATATGCATTTGTAATTAAGTTAGAAACATAATTTACACGTCCGATAGATTGAATACTAGATGTTGTAAAATCGGTTCCGTTGTTTAAATTATAAGTCAGTTTTAATTTTCCGTCTAAGGCAGTTTGTGATGCCTGAACACGGGCAATGTATTTTTTATTGTTTGAGTTAATTACAACCCCATCTTGCAAAATTGCACTAATTGAGGCTCTATAACTAAATTTATCAGCACCACCGCCAAAAGACAAAGTATGGTTTTGAGTTACTCCAGTTTTAGTCAAAAGACCATACCAATCTGTGTCAGAACCATGATTTGCAGATGCAGGAACACCAACTTTTTGTGCAGCTTCCCACCATTGATTTGCATCTAGCATATCCAATTTTTTTGGGATAAAATCAATAGAAGTATTTCCGATGTATTCTATAGTAGTTTTGCCTGCTTTATTTTTTTTAGTAGTAACCATAATTACACCAGAAGCACCTCTAGAACCATAAATAGCTGTTGCCGATGCATCTTTTAAGATATCGATATTTTCGATTTCAGTTGGTGGAATCTGACTTAATAAGTCTAAGTTTCCCTGAATTCCATCTACAACAACTAAAGGATCGTTTCCCCCAATAAGAGAAGAAATACCTCTAATACGCACACTCGGAGCACCTCCTGGCTCACTACCAATTTGATTGATATTTACACCCGCAGCTTTTCCCGAAATCAATTGTAATGGATTTACAATTGCTCCTTGATTCATATCTTTTGAATTGATAGAAGATACTGCTCCCGTAACATCTTTACGAGCTGCGGTACCGTAACCTACCAATACAACTTCTTGTAAATTTGTTGCATCTGGTTCCAGTTGAACATTTAAAGTACCATTACCAGCGGCAACTTTTTTTGTTTTATATCCTACAAAACTTATTACAATCACAGAAGAACTGCTTTCGACAATAAATTTAAATTTACCATCATAATCAGTTACAGTGCTGTTTTTTGTGCCTTCTTCTAAAATAGATGCACCAGGAAGTGGAGCACCATTTTCGTCAGTAATAATTCCAGAAATAGTTTCTTTTTCATATTCAATATTTTGTGATTTTAGTTCTGGCTTTTTAAGGATAATTTGCGTGTCACGAATTTTAAATTCAGTAAACGTTCCTTTAAAAATTTTATCCAAAACAGTATAGATCGATTGTTCTTTTACAGAAATCGAAACCGTTCGATCTAAGTCGACATCACTCATTTTGTAAATAAATCTGAAATCCGTTTTTTGTTCAATGGTCTCAATAACCTTTTCGATTGTTGAATTGTTCAAATCAAGAGTAACTTTTGTTTTTTGGGCATAAGTACTTGCTTTGATATTAAACATGGCGACCAAAATAAGTAGTGTAGTTAATTTCAATTTTAGGTCATTTTGGAACAATGAGTATAGAAACCCATTATTCTTAGATTTTTTTTTCATAATTTTGTTAATTGATTGTAGTTAATTCGTTATATTCAATCACTTAGTTAATCGGAAATTGTTCGCGACTCTTTCCGATTTTTTTATTCCCGTAATGTTATCTCATCATATATAGTATTGGTTTTAGTGGTTATTTAATTAGTATTTGATCGTTTTTTATGGTGTAATTAATGCCATGAACGTCATTAAAATAACTCATAACATTTTCAATTGATTCTTCTTTAAAGCTGGCATTAAATTTCTCATTAGCCAGTTTTTCATTTTTATTAATGATCGTTACGTTGTAGCGTCTTTCTAGTTTAGTAATAATGTTTTTGAAAGTCATATTTCTAAAAGTAAGTCCGCCATCTATCCAAGAAGTATAAATTTCTGTAATAACCTGTCTGGTAAAGATTGAAGCATTTTCTTTGTTGAAGCTTCCTTTATAACCCGGTTTTAAAATGGTATTTTTAGAAGCGTCAAATTCTTCGTTTGAGCGATACATTCCAACAGAGCCTTCAACTAAAACTACATCGGTAACGGCATCTTCAGGATAATTAGAAACATTAAAATGTGTTCCTAAAACGCGTACATTTAAGTTGTCAGCATTTACAATAAAAGGGTGTTTTTTATCTTTTGCCACATCAAAAAAAGCTTCTCCATCAAGATATACTTGACGATTTTCTCCAGCAATAAATTTTATCGGATATTTTAAAGTAGAGCCAGAGTTTATATGAACCATAGTTCCGTCAGATAATTGTAGGCGAAATTTTTTGCCAAACGGAATTTTAAGAGTGTTGTAAGCCAATTTATCAGAATTAGTTTGATTTTGGTAAACCAATTTATCACCACTTTGATTCCCGACAATATTTCCGTTTTTGTCATGAACTTGAACTTTTCCATTTTCAGAAATAATCTGAACGCTACCATCTTCCATTTGAAGAACAATGTCAGAACTTTTAAAATCGAACGGGACATCTGCAGTTTTACTAAAAAAACCTTGTTTGTAAGCAAATCCAACTCCAAGAAGAACCAAAACAGAAGCGACAATAGAAATGTACTTTCTGTAATTTGATTTTTGAGGTTCTAATTTGATAATTGTTTCTTGGTCTTTTGCTGTAGATAAAATGCTGTCAAAAATTAAATTGGCTTTCTGCTCATCCATTTTTGGCATTTCGCCTAAGAGATTTTTTACTTCCTCTACTGTCGGAAATTCATCGGTAAGGTTGTTATTGCGGTAATAGGCAACAACTTGCTCTGTTTCTTCGGCAGTACATTGATTTAAAATAAACTTCTCTAAAAGCGTTTTTATTTCAGAATTTGAATTCATTAAGAATGTTTTTAGGTTCTGTGTTTCTATAATACAGCTGAGATGCAATTGAGTACTACTCAAACGTTATAAATTTTTAAATTTTAACATTTTGTGTTTTTTATGTGTTTGATTGTTAGTGTTTTGTGAATAAGAAAAGAGTGAAATAATTTTCGAAAATAATTTCAATTGCCTCTAGCTTTAGCTGGAGGTTTAAAAAAATTAGTGTCAAATTATGGCTTTAGCCAAATGAGATAATTTTGGCTAAAGCCTAAATCTTAATTTCTCATAAACCTCCAGCTAAAGCTGGAGGCAATAGATTTTTTTTTGCCACAGATTAAAAAGATTAAAAGGATTTTAATACGTTGAAATTCTTCTCATTTCAGATTAAAAAAAAAATCTGTGAAAATCCTTTAAATCTGTGGCAAAAAAATAATCAAAAAAAAATCACTCCGAAGAGTGATTTTAAGGGCAATATTTGTGGTTTTGGTTAGATAATTTCATCGTGAAGTTGAAAAAAACCGCGCATCGATTCGAGCGCTTTACTCATTTGGTTCCGGACTGTATTTATCGAGATTCCGAGTTCCTCGCTTATTTCTTCGTAGCTCATTCCTTTCTTCCGCGACATTTTAAAAATCTGCCGTCGTTTGGGCGGGAGCTGTTTCATAGCTTGTTTTCGAAGTTTTTTGCAATCGGCTTCCCGGATAGCATAATCTCCGTATTCATGTGATTTCTGACTTTCGTAGAAAACGGCTTCTTTCAATAAAATTTCATTCGCAGCCTTATTCAAAACATTAAAAGCCTGATTTCTGGCAATTGTAAAAATGTAGGATTTAAAAGATTGTTCTACATTCAAACTTTCGCGATTGAGCCAGACTTTCAAAAAAACATCCTGTACATTTTCCTCTGCAGCCTTCTTTTGATTTTAGAAGACTGATGCTATATCCATAAATATCTTGGTGGAATAAATCAAAAAGTTGGCGAAAGGCTTTTTCGTTTCCTTTTTTGAGTTCACTTACCAATAATTTTTCACTATGGTTGGCCGCTTCTAACAATTTAATTTGCGTTTATTTAATTCCAATGGTATTAAACTATCAAAATGCGAGGTCTGATGTCTGACTTCATCGCAAATATATAAAAATAATATTCGCAACAAATTATATATAAAAAAACTTAATTCGGATTTTTTGTTAGTTTTTTAAAGAAAGAAACAAAAACTCTTGTTAAGTCGCAGTCGCACTAGTAAGTGTTATTTTGACGCTATTGCAAAATAAATTTTAATTATGAATTTGACTTTTGAGAATATTCTTATCTACGAAATATGAAATTTGGTCTTTTATCTCATTTTATTTCAAAAGAAAAATCCTTTTATCTATAGAAGACAAAAGGATTTTAGTGTTATAAACTCTAATTTGATTTTTAAATTAGATATTTTCTAAATTAGTTTTTTAAGTCTTTAATTACTTTAAAAGCAACATCAACTTGATCTTCTCCAACTAAAATGGTAAACTCATTTGAAGTTGAAATTACCTCGTTGATGATGATTCCTTCCCAAGCCAAACGTTGGAAAATGAAGTAGTAAATACCAGGAACAACAATGTTTTCTTTTGGTAATTTTACTGTGATAGAAGCTAAATTATCTAATTTTTGGATTAATTTTTCTCTCATAAAATGTTTCTCAACTAAGTGATTTACACTACTGCTGACAACGATATTAGTTTCGTTTACTCCACGAGATGAGGTATAAAAAATATCAGACAAAGCATTAATATCAGAGATCAAATCTGCTTGTTTGTTTAAAACAGTTTCAGATGCTTGCAAAAGTGTAATCTGTAAGTTCAGAGCGAACCGTGATTTCACCAATGTTTTTAATTACTTTATTGATTTTGTGATTTAGTTTAAAATCTAGTTCTTCCGTCAGTCGTTTTAAAGACATTACAACAGCGCCTTGTTTTACTTCTTTGCCAAACTCACTTTCTAATTCGGTCATAATATTTCGCGAAAGTGATGTTAGGTTGATAATTCCAAGTGACAGGGCATTTAATAAAAATGGTTTTGTTTTAATGTAGTTTTCTACAATAGAAGAAACAGTTTTCATAATTCTTTTTTTTTTGGTAACAGTTGAGTTGGTAGTTAATTTAACATTGCGATGTTATAATTCTTTGCAAATATAAATAAAAAAACAAATTGTTACAATTATAACAATAAAAAATTATGTTAAAAGTGATAAAAAGCGTCAGTAAGATGTTCAATTGCAAATGATTCCCCATTTTTATGGATGGCAACGATGTCAAAACGGATTTCTAAATCTTCCTGAAAATCCTTTTCCCTATCGTTTATGTAGGCATTTACTGCTTTTATGAGTAATTGAATCTTTTTTTGCTTCACAAAATCTTGCGGAGAACCAAAATCTAAACTCGAACGAGTTTTAACTTCAACAATCGCCAAAACATTATCTTTTTGTGCAATTATATCTATTTCTGCCTTTTGGATAACAAAGTTTCGTTCTAGAATTGAATATCCATTTTCTTCCAAATAATCCGTTGCGAGATCTTCACCTAATTTTCCTAAATCGTTATGTTCTGCCATATGATTTGTTTTTTTGTTTCAAGTTTCAGGTTGTTGAAAAGTGGATAATAGTTTCATGTTTTTTGCAAGTAAAGACGCGAAGCCACAAAGAATATTAAAACTTTGCGACTTCGCGTCTCTGCGAGATTTTATGTGGTATTGTTAGATTTCCTTAAATAAGGAGCTTGACGGTATTATTTTTTAAAAGTAACCGTACTTCCAGAAGCAGTAACTTCTATAGAAACAGTATTTCCCATAATTAAAGCTCTGTTGTCTCTAATATGGCCAGCTGGGAAATTAAAAATTACTGGAATATTGTATTTTTTGGTTACATCATCAATAATTTCTAAAGCATTTTTACCCCAAGGCACTTCATTGTCTTTCATGCTTGTCATTCCGCCAATGATAATTCCTTTTAGATTTTCGATACATCCGTTACGTCTTAGATTCATCATCATACGGTCGATGTGATACAGATATTCATCCAAATCTTCGATAAATAAAATTTTATCCTTGCAGTCAATTGCAGAAGGAGATCCTAATAAACTGTATAAAATAGATAAATTCCCTCCAACTAATTCTCCAGTAGCACTTCCTAAACGATTCATCGAATTTGGACTAATAGAGTAGGAAATAGGTTCGTTAAATAAAGCGGCTTTTAACGAGCTCACAGCATCTGGAGTTGCTCTAGGGACTGTTACTGGCATAATACCATGAATAGATTTGTAACCCATTGTATTCAAATGATTATGAAGAACCGTTACATCACTAAAACCAATAACCCATTTTGGATGCTGTTTAAATTTCGTAAAATCTAGTAAATCTAACATTCTAACAGTGCCATATCCGCCACGAACGCACCAAATGGCTTTAATATTTGGATTGTCCATTTGTTTCTGAAAATCGGCGACTCTCTGTTCATCTGTTCCAGCCAATTGATGATAATCTAAACCAATTGTTGACCCGATAACGGCTTCTAAACCCCAGCTGTGCAATAAATCTATTGTTGGTTTTAAGTTATCGTCGATGTTTTTTCTTGCTGTTGCCAAAAGTGCGACAGTATCTCCTTTTTGTAAATAAGGCGGTGTTATCATGTTTTGTTGAGATTGACAGTTGAATGATTGTAAAGCAAAAATAAGAAATGCGAGTTTACAAAAGACAAAGTGTCTCTTTATATAGTGAAAGCAGTTTTTATTCATTTTTTTCTTTTGCTTAAAATTATAAAATTAATTTTTAAGGTTTATCAATTTAACCTCCATATTGTTTTTGAAGCTCAGATAAAAGCAACATTAAGCCTTTGTCAGCTTCTTCAGATTGCACATTAGCAAATAATATAAAAGCCTTATTGATGTCTTTGCAAATATACACTTTGGTTAAAAATGTTCCTGGATTTCCATAATGAAAAGAATATTTTAAACCTGAATTTTCATTTATTTCAGAATACCATCCAAAAGAAAATTCTGGAAAACCGAAATGCATTTTATTAAATTCTTCTTCAGACAATACTTTTGATTTCCCTAACAAACCTTGTAGTCGCATCTGTGTAAATTTGCAAAAATCAGGGAGGTTTACATTAATATTTCCTGCTGATGAAAGCCAATTTAATTTATAATTTACAAATGGTTTTTCAGGCTTCAAATTCTCATCATGTCCCCATGGCTGGTTTACATCAGTAACGTTTGGCTGTCCAAAACCAAAGTTTATGTTTAGCTTTTTGCCCAATTCTTTTACTAAAGTTTCATAACTTTTTCCAGTTGCTTTTTCGAGCATCAAACCTGCCGCAACAAAACTTGGATTAGAACCATACCAATCTTGTTTCTCAGTAACAATTTGTTTTTGCTTAAAAAACCAACTTATAAATTCATAACGTTGTTCCTGATTGTTGCCCTTAATTTCTTGTTGATTTGGCGTTTCATTTCCATAAGACCAAGTTGGAATTGGCGCTCTAAATGTCAAGAAATCTTGCAAGGTTATGTTATAGATTTCTGGATTACTTTCTGCTTTTAATTCAGGATACAAATCAAAGAATTTGGTATCCCATTTTATCTTCCCTTCTTTAACTAAAGTCGTCGCGATATAACTTGTGATCGTTTTTGTGATGGATCCTAAACGGAATATATCATTAATTTTTGCTTTATGAGAAGACTTGTAACGTTGAAATCCTAAAGCATCAATTTCAAGTATAGAATCTGAAGAAACAACTGCATAAGCCAGTTCTGGAATTTTGTATTGTTTTCTAATTTCCTCTGCTCGAGAACTGTTTTTCTGTCCGTAAAATGTATTTAAAGAGCTTAAGAAGAAAGTAAAAAACAGTATTTTTTTCATGTTATAAATTATCAGATTTTTTGAGCAAGGTACAAGACTTTTACAAGAAACAAATGTAATATTTTGAAATTTTATTTAAGTAAAAATCTTACATTTTTTAGTTAGATTTGTCTTTTTAAAATCTTATATATGCCTTTAAAATTTAGATTTTGTCTGCTTTTTCTTTTTGGAACGTCAGTCCTTTTTAGCCAATCCAAAAAGTACAAAATACATACAGTTGCTTTTTACAATTTTGAAAACTTTTATGATACTGTAGATGATGCATTCACAAATGATGATGAATGGACACCAAATGGAGCGCAGCATTGGACAACAGAGAAATACCAGCAGAAACTAAAGAACTTGGCGAGGGTTTTATCTGAAATTGGAACACCAGATAATTCAAATGCGCCAACTTTAATTGGGGGAGCAGAAATAGAAAATAGAGCAGTTTTAGAAGATTTGATAAAAGAGCCAAAATTACAGCCGTTGGATTTAGGAATCATTCATTTTGATTCTCCAGATAAGCGTGGTATCGATGTGGCGCTACTTTATCAGAAAAAGTATTTCAGACCAACTTCTTATTCGAATATTCCTTTAATTATTTATAGAAAAGAAATTCCTAAAAAAGAAGAAGAAACAGAAATTTTAGATGACGAAATAGAGGTTAAGAAAGAAAATAAAAATCGAGTTTTTACAAGAGATCAACTTTTGGTTTCGGGATTTTTAGAGGATGAAGAAATACATATTATTGTCAATCACTGGCCATCGAGATCAGGCGGAGAAAAGGCAACTAGTTTATTTCGGGAAGCAGCGGGAAAATTGAACAGGAAAATTATTGATTCTTTGCAAAGGATTAATCCTCAGGCAAAAGTATTAACAATGGGAGATTTTAATGATTCACCATCAAACAAAAGCATAAAATCAGGACTAGGTGCAAAAGGAATAAAAGCTGAAGTTTCGGAATTTGGAGTTTTTAATCCGTTTGAAGAGCTTGCCAATAAAGGTTTAGGAACTATTGCTTATCGTGATTCTTGGAATATTTTTGATCAAATTATCATGACAGAATCCTTAATTAAATCGGATTTTTCAACTTTTAATTTTTGGAAATCGGGTATTTTCAGCAGACCTTATCTTATTCAAAATTCGGGGCAATACAAAGGTTATCCGTTGCGGAACACTTTGGCGGAAGCTGGTTTTAGTGATCATCTTCCGGTTTATATTTATTTGATAAAAGAATTTAAATAAGTATTCAGTCTCAGTTGCAGTTTTCAGTTTTGCAGAGACTGATTACTCTGGCTGAAAACTGCAACTGA
The DNA here is from genome assembly GCF_029625315.1 of Flavobacterium ginsengisoli. Classification (NCBI taxonomy): domain Bacteria; kingdom Pseudomonadati; phylum Bacteroidota; class Flavobacteriia; order Flavobacteriales; family Flavobacteriaceae; genus Flavobacterium; species Flavobacterium ginsengisoli. The sequence continues at coordinate 3,324,504 of NZ_CP121110.1, read as the reverse complement.
GACTGAATACTTTTCACTACCTTAGCTTTTCATAAATTTTGAATAAAAATGGCTATAGCAAAACCTTTTAACCTGACGCAATGGATTGACGAAAACCGTCATTTACTTAAACCGCCTGTTGGAAATAAAAACTTATATGTTGATTCTGGAGATTATATTGTAATGATTGTTGCAGGTCCCAATGCGCGAAAAGATTACCATTATAACGAAACAGAAGAACTTTTTTATCAGTTAGAAGGAAATATCAAGGTTGTCATTCAGGAAGATGGTCAACGTAAAGAAATGGAATTAAATGCAGGCGATATGTATCTGCATCCTGCAAAAGTGCCTCATTCTCCTGTTCGTTCAGAAGGTTCTATCGGACTTGTGATCGAAAGAAAACGTGCTGGACAAGGTTTTACAGATGGTTTGCTTTGGCATTGCGATAACTGCAATCATAAACTGTACGAAGTGTATTTTGAACTTCATAATATCGAAAAAGATTTCCTTCCTCATTTTGAACACTTCTACAATTCAGAAGATTTAAGAACCTGCGATAATTGCGGAACTGTTATGGAAACTGATCCGAGATTCACGGCTAAGAAATAATATTTATAGAAATAGAAAACCCGACAGGTTTTAAAAACTCGTCGGGTTTAATTATGTTTTGTATTTAGAAATTAAAATAAATCCTTTTAATCCTTAGAATCTGTGGCAAAATAAAACTACAATTCAAACTTTTTCCCCTGCTCAGGATAAATAATTTTCAATCCTAAATCATTTTGAGCTTTTAACTGCTCTTTAATTTTCGCAATATTCTTTGCAGGCGGTTTCAAATGTGTGATGATAATTTTAAAGTTTTCAAGAGAACCTTTTCCAGCTAAATCCTCTAGAATATGAAGTTCTTTTATTAAATAATTTGGAGTCAAATGACCAAACAAGAATTTATCTGGTTGCTCATTTGGAAAAGAAACTTCAATAAAAATTCCTTTCAATTGTTTGGCTTTAACCAATGGAGCAACTGCGGTCCATAAATCACGGAGATTATTACTTTTTTCTACTTCATCTGGTCCTGTGTCGCCTAAATATAAAGCGTAATCATTTTCATTTTTAATTAAGAAAGCAGTACTCTCAAACGGATTAACATGGCTTAACGAAAATGCTTTAACTGCCATTTTGGTATTCGTCAAAGAAGTTTCTTCTCCCAAATTTAAAGTCTGAAAATGGTATTTTTTTAAAGGAAATCCTGGTCCTGCGTCTCCAAAGTTAGCCCAAGTCTGATCGTTGAAATAATGGTTTTCCATCATTTCCATGCATTTATTTGTAGCATAAACTGTTTTCGAAGAATCGGCTGGAGAATTAATTATCAAACCAGAAACATGATCTAAATGTGCGTGTGAAATTAAATATCCTTTGATGTATTTTCGTAAAACTTCACTTGTAGAAACTTTAAAAGTTTTCTTCTCAATAGCTTTTTCAATTCCGGCGTTTACAGTTCCAGCATCAAGGCAGATATAATCAGTTGTGTTGGCTGGAGCGATTAAATAAGCAGAAAGATTTTTTTCGTCAATACCACCCATTACGCCTAATGGAACTACAGAAAAAGAACTTTTTCCTTTTTGAGAGAATATATTTGTTGAAATTAAGAGAAAACAAAGCAGAAGCCTAAAAGAATGGGTCATATTTTTAATTTTAAGTACTGCAAATTTCATTAAATAAATTCAATATTGAAGTTTCGTTTCTGTTAATACTATAAAATAAGCTTAAATTTACGTTCATTTATGAATTAACTTCAATCAAAAATTAATTCTAAAACAATATCTTTACATAAAAATATAACAATTTTAACCAAAAAAGTTACAATGACAACAATAGCATCGCAATTTGGAATGAAGGAAGCTCTTGATAAATTGGGCATCAAGACAATAAATGAAGGAACATCAACAGGAATTAACAATTTTTCTTCTGGAGAAATTTTGGAAAGTTATTCGCCAGTTGATGGAAAATTAATTGCTTCGGTAAAAATGTCAACGGCAGCAGATTACGAAAAAGCAATTCAAACCGCAGCAGAAGCTTTTAAAACATTTAGATTAATTCCTGCTCCACAACGTGGTGAAATTGTACGCCAATTTGGAGAAAAATTAAGACAAAATAAAGAGGCTCTTGGTAAGTTGGTTTCTTACGAAATGGGGAAATCATTGCAAGAAGGATATGGTGAAGTTCAGGAAATGATAGATATCTGTGATTTTGCAGTAGGTTTATCGCGCCAACTTCACGGATTAACAATGCATTCTGAAAGACCAGGACATAGAATGTATGAACAATATCATCCGCTTGGAATTGTCGGAATCATTTCAGCATTTAATTTTCCAGTTGCAGTTTGGTCTTGGAACACAGCTTTAGCTTGGATTTCTGGTGATGTCTGTGTTTGGAAGCCATCTGAAAAAACACCTCTTTGCGGTATTGCCTGCCAAAATATAATTGCTCAAGTTATAAAAGAAAACAATCTTCCAGAAGGAATTTCGTGTTTAATAAACGGAGATTATAAAATAGGAGAGTTGTTGACAGCAGATACTCGCATTCCGCTTATTTCGGCAACAGGTTCAACTAGAATGGGGAAAATTGTAGCGCAAACTGTTGCAGGAAGGTTAGGGAAATCATTGTTAGAGTTAGGAGGAAATAATGCAATTATTGTTACTCCAGACGCAGATATTAAAATGACTGTTATTGGTGCTGTTTTTGGCGCTGTTGGAACTGCTGGACAAAGATGTACTTCTACTAGAAGACTGATTATTCACGAAAGTATTTATGATAAAGTGAAAGATGCTTTGGTTGCGACTTATAAACAGTTAAGAATCGGAAATCCGCTTGACGAAAAGAATCATGTTGGACCACTAATTGATACTCATGCTGTAGAAATGTATGCCGCAGCATTAAATAAAGTAGTAGCCGAAGGTGGAAAAATCCTTGTAGAAGGAGGAGTATTATCTGGTGAAGGTTATGAAAGCGGCTGTTATGTAAAACCTGCAATTGCAGAAGCTAAAAATTCGTTTGAAATTGTACAGCATGAAACTTTTGCTCCAGTTTTATATTTAATTAAATATTCTGGCGAAGTAGAAAATGCGATAGAAATTCAAAATGGAGTTGCACAAGGATTATCTTCTGCAATTATGACGAATAACTTACGTGAAGCCGAAAGATTTTTATCTGCAACAGGTTCTGATTGCGGAATCGCAAACGTAAACATAGGAACTTCTGGTGCTGAAATTGGAGGTGCTTTTGGAGGTGAAAAAGAAACAGGAGGTGGTCGTGAGTCTGGATCTGATGCTTGGAAAATTTACATGAGACGTCAAACTAATACAATCAATTATACAACAAATCTTCCGCTTGCGCAGGGAATTAAATTTGATTTGTAGTTCATAATATTTGAAAAAAAGGCTTCCAATTTTGGAAGCCTTTTTAAGTTAAGTTAGTTTTTACTTTTTAATTAGTGTTTGGTTAAATGACCCATCGACAGTATAAATTTTGGCTAGGTAAGTACCAGGAATTAAACTGCTTGTATCAATACTTTGAGAATTTCCAGAAGTAATTACTAGATTTCCAGAAACATTGTAAATAAGTACTTTTTGTACCTTCTGTTCGGAATCTGATAAATATAAAGTACTTGAAACTGGATTGGGATATAAAATTATTTTTGAAGTTTCTATGGTTGTTGTCTCGGCGATCGCGACCATTTTTAGAGTCGTTCCGCCATAAACAGTGCTAATATAGAATAAATTAGCAACAGAACCTTTTGTTATGGTATGAGAACCAGCAGCTATTGAAGCAGTTACAATACCAGCTGAGGCTGTATACGAAACATTATCTACTTTAATAGTTCCATTAAAACTCGAATCAAATACTAAAGTTAAAGTAGACGCGCTAGTTGTCGTATACGTTATAGATGTGCTTGATTCGATTTTTAGACGCTCAGTAAGTGTTAGTCCATTGTAAGTTACAGAACCTGGAGTTGAATTCATATTTCCTGTAATAGAGTAGAATGTACTTGTTTTACCAGATGTAGTAAAATTATGTAATTCAGATCCGCCACCCGAGCCTGTAGTAACTGTTATGGTTCCCGATGCAGATACTGGTGTTCCAGCTGTTCCTGAAGTGGTTACCGTATAAGAAACATTTGCAGTTGGAGTTCCAGTAATAGTTATCGTTTTTGCAGTTGTATTTTTTACAAAAGACAATCCAGAAGCTGGTAATCCAGTTACAGATGCATCTGTAGCATTTCCGCCCCAAGTAAATACAATCAAAGCAATAGCAGTTCCAGAAGAAACAGTTTGGCTGTTATTGCCAGATGAAGCTAATGTTTGTGTTCCAGCTGGAGTTACTGTTACAGTTCCAGAACCAGTAGCTGGGGAACCACTAGTTCCAGAAGTTGCAATGGAGTACGAAACTGTTGCAGTTGGCGTACCCGAAATAGTTATCGTTTTAGCTGTAGTATTTTTTACAAAAGTCAATCCAGAAGCAGGCAATCCAGTTACGGCTGCATCAGTTGCATCTCCGCCCCATGTAAATACGATGGAAGAAATTGCTGTTCCGCTTACAACGGTTTGATTGTTGTTTGAAGCAGATGTTAAAGTTAAAGTCTGTGTTCCAGCAGGTGGATTTCCTTCGCCTTGTACAGCAACTAAAGTTCCTGTGTAATTTGTAAGTGTTGTTTTTAATGCTGTAATAACTAAAGAAGAAGTATCATCTGTAGCATTATTGAACGACCATTTTAAATCTCCTCCAGAAACACGTCCTGCATATTGCGTTGTTTTTGTTTTCGCTGCAGCTGGAGTATCAATTACTAAATTTTTCACATATAAATTAGCATCTGTATCAAAGTTGTTATAAGTATTTGCACCAGATTTAGATTTTACAGAACTACTTACAACTTCGCTTCTTGTGCTTGCTACATAAGCATCAAAATCGGTTGTAGAGCTAATTTTTCCAGAGATATTGTATAACGGATTTGGATCATTGTAAGCAACAAAACGCATGTTGTTTGTTCCGTTTGAAGCATCAAATGTATTGTTATAAGCTTTGATGCTTCCTCCAGCTTCGCCAGAGAATGTTCCCATTGTTCCTGCATTATTTACTTGGTTGGTTTCATCCCAAATGTCAGAACCTTGTAGAGAAGTTAGCATTGGATGTTTACTGTTTCTAAAGTAATTTCCTTCAACAAAAAGTGATGAGCCCATAGTTGAGCCCGCTCCATATTTAGCAACTCCATCATAATAGTTGTTGTAAATATGTGCTGAATAATAACGCACGCGTGGATGACGAGAATCTGAGTGGTCAAACCAGTTGTGGTGATAAGTTACGTACAAACCAGAAGTTGTTCCTTCGCTTAAACCAAGAAGACTTGCTTTTCCATTATCCCAAAAGTGGTTGTAAGACATTGTAATGTAAGTTGAAGATTTATTATCTAATGCTCCATCGCCTTTTATTTGGTCAGCATCGCTTCCTGCATTTCCATAAAATAAATCACAGTTATGAACCCAAACGTGATCATTGCTTTGCTGCATTCCCACGTTATCACCTGCAGTACTGTCGCAGTTCATAAATCCAAGATTGTTTACTTCTATATTTGAAGCCGATTTCAATCTAACTCCCCACCCGTTTGCTACAGCGTCATCGCCAATACCTTCGATTGTAACATAGCTTGAAGCATTGTTGGAGTTTTCAATAACAACATCGCCACCTTCCATAATAGTCATATCTGTAATATTTCCAATTAGACGGATAATAAATGGGCGAGTGTCTTTTCCTTTTTTGATAGCGTAAAGAATATTTTGTAAACCAATACAAGGATTAGCACTTGCACCAGTAATATTCATTGAAATTGTGTTTTTCGTATTTTGGGTAATGTACAAAATTACAGCATTGTCTTTAGGCGTTCCGTCTGCTTTGTATCCTCCAGGAACACGACCACCTTCAAAAGCAAATCCGTTTCTGTCGTGTGCGGTTACAGTTAGATTTCCTGTTGTAGCTCCAGTTCCTTCTGTCCCATTTACAACAGGTTTTACTTTTACAGTGTAAGTTCCGGCTTTAAGTCCCGGAATGTCAGCACGGAAATAAGAACCATAACTTCTAATAAGTTGGTCGTCTATTTTCTGATCTGTAAATCCGTTACCAGTGTAATACACATTGTAAGTCTGGGCGCCACTAACCGGTTGCCATTTTACAAAAGCCGATTCTAGCCAGCCAGAAGCTTCATTAATTTGGATAGTTTGGGCCCATAATTGAACTGTCATGAGAAAGACAGTCATGAAAAGTAGGTTTTTTTTCATAATTGTTTTGTTTAAGATAGTTAATAATAAGTAAGTGGTTTTACTTTCGACTTCAAGTGGTTTAATTGTAATCGATTACACGAAATTATATATTAATTCTTAATTCTTTATTTTTTTTAGCTAAAAAAATAATATACTTTATTTTTTTAGCTTTTTAAATGTTAAAAATGCAACAAATTGCATAAATTGTAATTTATTACATGTTTTGATTTCTTGAGAAAAGCCGTGTTTTTCTAGCTTTTGATTATTTCTATCTTTAAACGGGTAGAATATAGAAGATTTATAATTTTTTTTAATTACAATAAATTACATTTTTATTTTTGTAAGAAATAAATTATTTTTTGGTTTTGAATAACAGATTATTCTTAGAAGTTTTAAACCTAATTTTGCGAAAAAGCAATCTATAAGTATAAAAAAAAGCCTTTCTGATTTTACTCAAAAAGGCTTTAGATTATTTAAAAGAGACTTATTTAGTCTTTGCTAGAAAGTTTTGATAAAAGTCTTAAGAATTCAATATACAACCAAACTAATGTAATCATCAATCCCATTGCTCCATACCATTCCATAAATTTTGGCATTTTTTCTCTTGCGCCTTTTTCAATTAAATCAAAATCTAAGAAAAGGTTAAGAGCAGACTATGATGATAACAAAAACACTAATACCAATACTCATCATAGAATTTCCGTAATGAACAGGTGTCCAGCTTGTAAACATTGATACAACCCAAGAAATTAAATAATAAGTAGCAATAGCCAATGTTGCGACAACAACAACAGATTTGAATTGTTCTGTAACTTTTACGATTCTAAATTTATATAAACCTAAACAAACCAAGAAAGTAACAAGAGTTGCGCCAACTGCATTGATTACGATTCCAGGAAATTTTAATTCAAATATTGCAGAAATACCTCCTATGAATAATCCTTCAAATAATGCATATCCTGGAGCTAGGTAAGGAGATAATTGTGGTTTGAATGAAGAAACTAATACTAAAATGAAACCAACAATTGCACCTCCAATTGTTGGAAGCATTGGGTTTATTCCGTTAAAAGTCATCCACCATGTCACCATAGCAGCTCCGCATAAGATTAGGAATAGGATTGCTGTTTTGTTGATTGTTCCAGACACCGTCATTTCTTGATTGTAATCAATAATCTGAGCGTGGTGTACTTCTGTTCTTGGTTCAGCATTAGACGAAAAACGCTTACTGTTTAAAAATGGATTTTTTGAATTAAAGTTCATAATTTAATACATTTAATTGAACTCAAATATATGGAGATTTTTTGAAGTGCAATTGTCTAGAAGAAATTTTTAACATGAATTTCTGTTCTTAATTTAAGGCATAAAAAAATCCATTAAAACTGATTTAATGGATTTTTGAGTATTTTTTAAAGAAATAATTTTATTTCAATAAGTCTAAAACTAATGATGGAAATAAACCTAAAGCAATATTTAAAACAATTGACACCACAGCTGTAGCATAAATAAGGAATGGTCTTCCTGTTCTTTCTTGATTTGGTTCTTTAGAATACATTGCTATGATTAGTTTGAAATAGTATCCAACACTTATGATAGAATTAATTACAGCAACAATTACTAAACCAATGTATCCTGCTTGAATAGTTTGGTTGAATAAAAATAACTTAGCAAAAAATCCAGAGAAAATAGGAATTCCGGCCATTGATAATAATGAAGCTGTAAGAACTGCAGCCAATAGCGGATTTGTTTTTCCTAAACCGTGGAAATTTGTAATATCTTCATTGTCATGATCTCTACAAACATATAAAATTACACTAAAAGCAGCTATACCAGCTAATGCATAAGCAGCAGTGTAGTATAATAAAACTCCAGCAGAAGCTGAAACAGTTAATAATGTCATTAACATGAAACCTGCGTGAGAGATTCCAGAGAAAGCAAGCATACGTTTTACGTTTACTTGTCTTAATGCCATAATATTACCAACAGACATAGACGCAATAGAAATAATAACTACGATAACTTCAAATGTATGTAGAAGGTCTTGGTTGTCTAATGAAGGAATTAAGTTCATACCAGAAACCAACTTGAATAGAGTTGCAATTGCGACTACTTTTGCTAAAGTACTCATTAAAGCTGTAGTTAAAGCAGGAGAACCTTCGTAAACGTCTGGAGCCCAGAAGTGGAAAGGAACTGCGACTACTTTAAATAACATTCCAACAACCATTAAAATCATTCCAATTGGAAACCATATTGGTAACTCTGCAGAAAGGGCACTTTCGTGAATGTCACTAATGTCAAAACTTCCCATTGCACCGTAAATCAAACAGATTCCGAATAAGATAATTCCTGAAGCGAAAGAACCCATTAAGAAATATTTCATACCAGCCTCATTGCTTTTGATATTTAAACGATCGCTTGCAGCAAGTACATATAAAGCAATAGATAAGATTTCAATTCCTAAAAAGAACATTGCTAAGTTTCCAAAAGAAACCATTGCTACAGCACCAGCTAGTAAGAAAACTTTAATTGCCACATAATCTGAAATTTTCGTTGGGTGATTGTGGTAAAAATTATGACTTAATGCTACAAGGAATATAGTCAAAACGATAAACAATGATGAAAAAGCTGTAGAAAACTTGCTCACTGCTATCATATTGTTGTAATAACTTTGTTCTGTTCCAAATTCACAGTAATTAAGAGCCAAAACACCTATTAAACCCAAAATGGTAATAGGAACAATGGCCTTTCTTAAATTAAGAATTTCAAACAATAGGCAGAAAATACCCAATCCTGTTATAGCTATTAATGTATTCATTTTTATCTTTTTGATTTAGGATTCCAATTTTTAAGTGTAATCCTAATTTATTTTTTTGTTTAAAATATTAGTTCTTATTGATAACTTGTAAAATGGTTTCCAAGCTTGGTGTAATCAAATCTGTAATTGGTTTTGGATAGAATCCGAAAAACAATAAAACCGCAATGATTACAACAAATGAAACTCCTTCGTTAAGTGTAACATCAGCAAAAGTTTTTGCATTTGTTTCTCCTAACATTACATGCTGGAACATTCTTAACATATAGTAAGCTCCTAAAATAATAGTAGTTCCACCAAGAATAGCAAACCAGATATTAATTTGAGATAAACTGTATAATACTGTAAACTCTCCAACAAAGTTAAATGTACTTGGTAATGCAACAGAAGCTAATACTAAGATTAAAAACATTGATGTGAATTTTGGAGACTGAGTACGAATACCACCCATTTCTTCAATTTCTCTAGTTTCGTATCTTCTGAAAATTACTTCAGCAGCGAAGAATAATCCAACTACAACAAAACCGTGAGCGATCATTTGCATAACTGCACCTCTAAAACCATCTAGAGTTAAAGTGTAAGATCCTGCCGCGATTAAACCAACGTGAGCAAGAGAAGAATAAGCTAATAATTTCTTTAAATCTTTTTGTCTCAATGCAACGATTGAACCGTAGATTACACCTGCAATTCCTAAACCAATAAAGATATACATGTATTCTTTAGCGAGCGATTGGTGCAAGTGGCAATTGCCAACGAAGTACGCTGTACAATCCCATTTTTAGCATGATACCAGATAAAAGCATTGTTCCAACAGTTGGTGCTTTTTGGTACACATTTGCCTGCCAAGTGTGGAAAGGAATAATTGGAATTTTGATAGCATAAGCTAAGAAGAAAGCCAAGAAAATCCAGAATTGCTCGCAAGCAGACAAGTTTACTTTATATAAATCTTCGATTAAGAAAGAACCTGCTTTTTGGTATAAATAAATAAAAGCAGTTAACATGAATAACGAACCAGCAAGAGTGTAAATAAAGAATTTAACCACCGCTTTTCTGCGCTCTTCAGCATCACCATTACCCCAGATCAAAGCAATAAAGTAGATTGGAATAAGTGCTAACTCCCAGAAAATATAATATAAAAGACCATCAGCGACTAAGAAAGTTCCAGTCATAGCAAAAGCCATAAACAAGATTAGAGCATAGAAGCCTTTTGCATTTTTATATTCATTTCCGAAAGAAGAAAATATGATTATCGGAGTTAAAGCTACGGTCAATAAAACCATTGCAAGTCCAAGTCCATCACCGTTTAAAGCGAATGAAATTTTTGGTTGATTAATCCAGCTGTTGATTACGCTGATATTTTCACCTGCATTATAATTATTCAATAATACAATTGAACATCCTAAAGCGGCTAAACTGAAAAGTAAAGCAACTTTTGAAGCTAGTTTGTCACCAGAAAAGTAAGTGGCAAATGCACCAATTAAAAGTATAATTAATATAGTAGAAACGTTCATAGTAATAATATTATTGAGCTAAAAATATATAGGAAACAATTGCACAAAGTCCTAAAACAAATACAAATAGATATAATCCTATACTTCCGGTTTGTAATTTTTTTCCTTGGAAAGCAATTTCGTTTGCTATTTTACCTAATCCAAAAACAAGAGCAGACAATCCTGTCTCGATATAATCTCTAAAGAATTTAGATAAACTATTTACTGGTGCTACAAATACAGCGTCGTAAACTTCGTCTACATAGTATTTGTTGTATAACACTTTGCTTAAACCAGTAATGTTTTCATCAGATTCTGGAACATTATCTTGTTTAAAGTATTTTACGTAAGCAATTAAAATTCCTAATAGTCCGCCTAAAACTGCAACACCCATTAAAGTGTATTCAGTTGTGCCTAAATGATGTTCTTCGCCAGCTACTTTTGTGAAAAGAGGAGCAAGGTAACCATTCAACCAGCTGTTTCCAGGTAAACTAATCAATCCACCAAAAGTCGCTAAAATAGCTAAGATGATAAGCGGAATAGTAATTAATGAACCGCTTTCGTGTAAATGGTGTTTTTGCTCTTCTGTTCCTCTAAATTCTTTGAAGAAAGTCAAGAACATTAAACGGAACATATAAAAAGCCGTCATGATTGAAGCAACAGATCCAACAACGTATAATGGAATACTGTGGTGGAATGCAGTCAATAAAATTTCGTCTTTAGAGAAGAATCCAGAGAAGAATGGAACTCCTGAAATTGCTAATGAAGAAATCAACATTGTCCAGAAAGTGATTGGCATTGCTTTACGCAAACCTCCCATGTTACGCATATCTTGTTCTCCGTGTAATCCGTGAATTACAGATCCAGAACCTAAGAATAAACAAGCTTTAAAGAAAGCGTGAGTGATTACGTGGAAAACCGCTACTTCATAAGCTCCAAATCCTAATGCTAAAAACATTAAACCTAATTGAGAAACTGTAGAGTAAGCTAATACTTTTTTGATATCGTTTTGAACCAATCCGATTGTAGGCGCAACTAATGAAGTGATAGCTCCAATAATCGCAATTACAGATTGAACATCTGTTGCAAGGTCAAAAACAAAGTTTAATCTTGTTACCATAAAGATACCAGCAGTTACCATTGTAGTCTGCGTGGATTAAAGCAGAAACTGGAGTTGGTCCAGCCATCGCATCAGGTAACCAAGTATATAACGGAATTTGAGCAGATTTACCGCAAGCTCCAATAAACAAACATAAAGTCTGCTAAAGAAAGTAATGGTAAATTTAAGTTTGAAGCTCCAGCAATTGCAGTTTTTAAAGTTGCATAATCTAATGTTGAGAACATCGATCCAATGATGAACATTCCGATTAATAAACCTAAATCTCCAATTCTGTTCATGATGAAAGCTTTTTTCGCGACATCATTGTAATCTTGGTTTTTATGCCAAAATCCAATTAATAGGTAAGAACAAAGTCCAACACCTTCCCATCCGATGAAAAGAACTAATAAGTTACTTCCAATTACAAGTGTAATCATGAAGAAAACGAATAGATTTAAATAAGCAAAAAACTTGTGCATATTCTCATCATCGTGCATGTAACTGATAGAGTATAAGTGAATCAAAGATCCGATTCCAGTTACGAAAAGTAACCAAAGAACAGATAATTGATCTAATAAAAATCCAAGATTGATTTTTAAGTTGCTAATTTGAATCCAATCAAATAAAGTAACTTCAATTCCTTTTCCAGTTGAAGTTATTTGATTAAAAAGTAAAAGAGAAACTACAAAAGAAATTGCTACAGCAATAGTTCCGATTGCACCAGAAACTGTTTTGCCTAAGCTTTTTCCAAAAAAGACATTTACTAGAAATCCTAGTAAAGGAGTTAAAACTAAAATTAAAGCTAAATTGGTATCCATTTCTGATTATCCTTTTAAATTTTTTAAATTATCGATACTGATTGATCCGATATTTCTAAAGATAGAAACTAAAATGGCCAATCCTACCGCAACTTCGGCTGCAGCAACCGCCATCGAGAAGAACACAAAAACTTGTCCTTGTGCATCTTGATGATAAGTTGAAAAAGCAACAAATAAAAGGTTTACCGCATTCAACATAATTTCGATAGACATGAAAACGATAATAGCATTTCGTCTGTACAATACACCAAAAATTCCAATACAGAAAAGTACAACACTCAAAAAGATGTAGTTTTCAATACCTATTTGATTTAATATATTACCCATTATTTATTTAATTTTTCTTTTTTAGACAATAGAACTGTTCCAATCATAGCAACCAAAAGTAAGATTGAAGCAAATTCGAACGGAACCATATATTCGTTCAATAATATTTTACCTAAAACTTTAATCGATTGGAAATCTTCTCCAGTAGAATCGTATTCACCAACAATTGGTTTCGAGTTGATAAAAATTGTAATTAAAACAATCAATATTAAACAGAAAGAAACAATAGCACCTAAACGTGTAATTCTAGGTCGGTGAACTTCTCGCTGTTCGTTCAGGTTCATCAACATAATGGTAAACAGGAACAAGATCATAATAGCTCCGGAGTAGACTATTATATGTACAACAGCTAAGAACTGAGAATTTAATAGTAAATAATGACCAGCAATAGAGAAGAAACAAATTACCAAATAGATGGCACTATGAATCGGGTTTCTGCTGAAAATAGTCAAGAAAGCAGTAATAACGGTAATAAACGCTAAAAAGCAAAAGATAACTTGAATAGTTGTCGCGTGTGCAAAATCAGGAATATGTATCATTTAGTTAGCGTTTTTAAGTTGAGCGTTTTTCATAGCCATTTCTAAAGGCATTACTAATTTATCTTTCCCGAATATGAAATCCTCTCTATTGTAGCTAGCAGGAACCAATACTTTAGATTCTGTTAAGTAAATAGCATCTTTTGGACAAGCTTCTTCACATAAACCACAGAAAATGCAACGAAGCATGTTGATCTCATAGATTTCAGCATATTTTTCTTCTCTGTATAAGTGTTTTTCATCAGGCTTGCGTTCAGCGAGCTTTCATTGTTATAGCTTCTGCTGGACATGATAAAGCACATAATCCGCAAGCAGTACAGTTTTCACGGCCTTGCTCATCACGTTTCAACATATGCTGACCACGATAAACTGGACTCATTTCACGAACCTGCTCTGGGTAATGAATGGTAACTTTCTTTCTAAAAAGGTGTTTTACAGTAATAATTAAACCTTTTACAATCGCCACAAGATACAATCGTTCAACAAAAGACATGTCCTTATTTGACACCACCTTTTTTCTACCCGATAATGATATAGTTTCTATTGACATTTTTACTATTATAGTTTATGATTTATAATTTGATATCGAATCAAATTTAAAATCTATTTTGTTTTTTATTTGAAGCTAACTTCGGTTCTTAGAATCCTAAAGCGACTAAGATTTCGTGTCTTAAAATAACAACACCCGTAATCATGATATTAATGATTGAAAGCGGAATTAAAATTCTCCATCCTAAGTGCATTAATTGGTCATATCTAAATCTTGGAATCGTCCAACGTACCCACATGTAAAAGAATATGAAAAAACATATTTTTACAAATAATGCCGCAATACCTAATAAGTTAGCCACATTTACACCTACATTTTCTACCATCCATTGCATTCCTGGGTAGTTGTATCCACCAAAGAATAATACAGAAATAATAGTAGAAGAGATAAACATACTTGCATATTCAGCAAATAAATAGAATCCCATTTTCATAGATGAATATTCTGTGTGGTAACCTCCAATTAATTCGTTTTCACATTCTGCTAAATCGAAAGGAGTTCTGTTTGTTTCAGCAAATGAACAGATTAAGAAAATTAAGAATGATAATGGCTGATAGAAAACATTCCAGTTCATTCCTTGCTGTTGTAATGAGATTTCTTTTAAACTCATTGTTCCAGTCATCATCAATAAAGCGATTATTGATAATCCCATTGCAACCTCGTAAGAAACCATTTGAGAAGCAGCACGAATAGCTCCCATCAAAGAGAACTTATTGTTAGAAGCCCATCCACCGATCATGATACCGTAAACTCCAACAGAAAGAACTCCAAAAATGTACAATAATGCGATATTAACATCTGTAGCTTGAAGAATAATGTCTCTTCCAAAAAGGTGTAAACGATCTCCCCACGGAATTACAGCACTAGTCATCAAAGCAGTACTCATTGCAATCGCAGGTCCAACTACGAATAAAAATCTATTTGGTGTGTTTGGGAAAAACTCTTCTTTAGAGAATAATTTCATACCATCTGCAAGCGGTTGTAATAAACCTCCCCATCCAGCACGGTTTGGTCCAACACGATCTTGCAAGAAAGCGACAACTTTACGTTCTGCCCAAGTAGAATACATCGCCATAATCATTGTTACCGCAAAAACGACAACAATTACAACACTTTTTTCTATAATAAATGCACTTTCCATTTCTTACTATTTTTGATCTTTATCAGTTAATGGAATTGCGACCATACTAATCTTTTTACGGTCAATATCTCTACCTAAAAGGATATTCTTTTCTGTATCGATTGTAACTTTCTCTAATTTTTGAGTGTAGTTATTTTGGTTGATAACAGAATCTTTTTCAAATTCTCTCGGACCTTCAATAACCCAGTCATTTACATCTTTGTGATCAAAACGACAGCTGTTGCAGATGAATTCTTCAACTTCATGGTACTCGTCTTTACGACCAGTTACACGTTGAATTTCTCCACCAAACATCCAAACTGTAGTTTTACCGCAACATCCTGGAGTAGTACATTCTCTGTGCGCGTTATAAGGTTTGTTAAACCAAACTCTTGATTTAAAGCGGAAAGTTTTATCTGTTAAAGCTCCAACCGGACAAACGTCAATCATGTTTCCAGAGAACTCATTGTCAATTGCTTTAGAAATTCCAGTAGAAATATTAGCGTGGTCACCGCGATCTAATACTCCATGAACTCTGTTGTCTGTCAATTGATCTGCAACTTGTACACATCTTTGGCATAAAATACAACGGTTCATATGAAGTTGAATATTTGGACCAATATCTTCTGGTTCAAATGTTCTTTTCTCTTCAATATAACGTGATTTTGGATTTCCGTGCTCGAAACTTAAATTTTGTAAATCACATTCTCCAGCTTGATCACAAATTGGACAGTCTAATGGGTGATTGATTAATAAAAATTCTGTTACAGATTTACGAGCCTCAGTTACTCTTGCAGACGATTTACTGTTTACTTCCATACCATCCATACATCCTGTTACACAAGATGCCATTAATTTTGGCATTGGTCGTGGGTCAGCTTCACTACCTTTAGAAACTTCAACTAAACAACAACGACATTTACCGCCGCTGCCTTTTAATTTTGAGTAATAGCACATGGCTGGCGGAACTAAATCTCCACCAATCATACGTGCAGCCTGCAGGATCGTTGTTCCTGGTTCTACGTCTATACTTTGACCGTCTATGGTTACTTTCATCTCTTATTGATTTGAATGTTGAAAGTCGGAATATTTAAAAGAGTTGCTGTCCTTTTTAATATTTTTAACTTTATAACTTTCTCTATATATTTTTATACGATTACTTTACCGCCTACTAAATGCTTAACTTGTGAGAAAGGCTCGGCAACAAAGTGATCTCTATTTTTAATTTTTTCTGGGAAACGAACGTGATATTCGAACTCATCTCTAAAGTGACGAATTGTCTGCAGCTACTGGCCAAGAAGCGGCGTCACCAAGTGGACAAATTGTGTTTCCTTCAATTTTACTTTGAATGCTCCATAATAATTCGATATCTTCTTCACGGCCTTGACCGTTTTCGATTCTCCATAAGATTTTTTCTAACCATCCTGTTCCTTCACGGCAAGGAGTACATTGTCCGCAAGATTCATGGTGGTAAAAACGAGCAAAGTTCCAAGTGTTTCTTACTACACAAGCAGTGTCGTTGTAAACAATAAATCCTCCAGAACCTAACATCGATCCAGTAGCAAAACCACCATCACTTAAAGATTCGTAAGTCATTAAACGATCTTCGCCATTTGCTGTTTTGAAAATCAATTCAGCTGGTAAAATTGGCACAGAAGAACCTCCTGGTACAAATGCTTTTAAAGGACGGCTTGAAGACATTCCTCCTAAATATTCATCAGAATTCATGAATTCGTCAACACTTAAACCTAATTCAATTTCGTAAACACCAGGATTTTTAATGTGTCCTGAAGCAGAAATTAATTTAGTTCCAGTAGAGCGTCCAATTCCAATTTTAGCATAATCATCACCAGAATTGTTTACAATCCAAGGCACAGTCGCAATTGTTTCAACATTGTTTACCACAGTTGGATTTGCCCAAAGACCAGAAACCGCTGGGAAAGGTGGTTTAATACGAGGGTTTCCTCTTTTACCTTCCAATGATTCGATTAATGCTGTTTCTTCTCCACAGATATACGCTCCAGCTCCACAGTGTACGTGAAGTTCAAGATCATAACCTGTACCTAATATATTTTTTCCTAACCATCCGGCAGCTTTTGCTTCGGCGATTGCTCTTTCTAAAATTTTGAAAACCCACATATATTCTCCACGGATGTAGATATAAGATAGGTTAGCGCCCAAAGCATAGCTAGAAGTAATCATTCCTTCGATCAATAAGTGAGGAATGTATTCCATCAAAAATCTATCTTTGAATGTTCCAGGTTCAGATTCGTCGGCGTTACAAACTAAGTGTCTTGGTCTTCCTGATTTTTTATCGATAAAGCTCCATTTCATTCCAGCAGGGAAACCTGCACCACCACGACCACGTAATCCTGATTTTTTTACTTCTTCAGTAACTTCGTCTGGGGTAAGGGTTTTTAAAGCTTTTTCTACAGAAGCGTAACCACCATTTTGGCGATAAACTTCGTAGGTTTTAATTCCAGGAATATTGATTTTATCTAATAATATTTTTTGTGACATCTTATTTATCGTGTAATATTATTTTATCATCTCTACAATCAGCAATGATCTGATCGATTTTCTCTTCTGTCAGTTTTTCTTTGTAGAAATCACCTAATTGCATCATCGGAGCATATCCGCAAGCACCTAAACATTCTACACCAGCAATGGTAAACATTCCGTCTGGAGTTGTTTCTCCCATTTTAATGCCTAGTTTTTCAGAAGTATAATCCATCAAATCTTCGGCACCTCTTAAACAACAACATGAAGTTTGGCAGAACTCAAACATGTACTTACCAATTGGCTTTTGGTTGAACATCGTATAGAAAGTTACAACTTCATAAACTTCGATTGGTTTGATCTGAAGAATCTCAGCAACTTTGTCTTGCAATTCAATACTAAGCCAGTTGTTATGTGCATCCTGAACTTCGTGCAAAACAGGCAATAAAGCTGATTTTTGTTTGCCCTCAGGATAATGACTAATTAATTCATTGATACGAGCGATCAATGCTTCAGTCATATTTATTTCTTGTTTGTAATGTTTTCTTTCCATTTTATTCTTGTTTTGCCGCAAGGGCGCAAAGGCACAATTTTTTTAATCTAAATTGTTTAGGCGTCTAATTCTCCTGCAATTACGTTCAAACTTGAAAGAATGATAATTGCATCAGAAAGCATGGCACCTTTAATCATTTCTGGGAATGCTTGATAATAAATAAAGCAAGGTCTTCTGAAATGTAATCTATATGGAGTTCTACTTCCGTCTGTTACTAAATAAAAACCAAGTTCTCCATTTCCTCCTTCTACAGGGTGATAGATTTCTGCAACTGGTACAGGAACTTCTCCCATTACGATCTTAAAGTGATAAATTAAAGATTCCATAGAAGTGTAAACATCTTCTTTTGGAGGAAGGTAGTAATCTGGAACTTCAGCATGATATTCGTTTCCTGGAGGCATTTTTTCTAAAGCCTGACGAATAATGCTTAAACTTTCCCAAACTTCAGCGTTACGAACACAGAAACGATCATAAGTATCTCCTGATTTTCCAACAGGAACAATAAAATCGAAATCTTCGTAAGATGAATAAGGTTGTGCTACACGTACGTCGTAATCAACTCCAGCAGCACGTAAGTTTGGACCTGTAAATCCGTAAGCCATTGCTTTTTCAGCAGTAATTCCACCTACGTTAACAGTTCTGTCAAGGAAAATTCTATTTCTCTCGAATAAGTTTTGGAATTCCTGCCAAACTGGAGGGAATTCTTCAAGGAATTTATCTAGTTTTTTGAAAACTTCTGGAGACCAGTCTCTTTCAAAACCACCGATTCTTCCCATATTTGTAGTCAAACGAGCTCCACAAATTTCTTCGTAGATTTCGTAGATTTTTTCTCTAAATTGAAAAACGTATAAGAAACCAGTATACGCACCAGTATCAACCCCTAAAATTCCGTTACAGATAATGTGATCCGTAATACGAGCCAACTCCATAACGATAACTCTTAAATATTGTGCTCTTTTTGGAACTTCAATACCTAATAGTTTTTCTACTGTCATCCACCACCCCATATTATTAATAGGAGAGGAACAATAGTTCATACGGTCTGTAAGAGGTGTAATTTGATAAAAAGGACGATTTTCGGCAATTTTTTCGAATGCTCTATGGATGTAACCAATAGTTGGCTCAGCCTCAAGAATTTTTTCACCATCCATCAATAAGATATTTTGGAAAATACCGTGTGTTGCAGGGTGAGTCGGACCTAAATTTAGTACAGAAAGTTCACTTCCGTCGTCGTTTAGTCTCTCCTTAATTATTTTAGCATAACGATGCTCTGGTGGTAATAATAGTTCTGACATTTTATAATGTTGAATTATTTTTTAGCAATTTGATGTTGTTCTTCCGAAGAATCGGTCATCCTTATCTGTTCTTCCGCTGTCTTCCATTGGGAATTCTTTTCTCATTGGATGAGACTGCATTTCGTCCATATTTAAAATACGTTTCAACTGAGGATGTCCAATAAAGTCAATCCCGTAGAAATCGAAAGTTTCTCTTTCCATCCAGTTAGAAGACAAGAAAATATTTGAAACTGTTTTAATTTCTGGTTTTTCGCCGTTTAAGAAAACTTTGATTTTTAATCTTTTGTTTTCGTACCAGTTGTGTAAATGATAAACAACGGCAAACTGGCGTTCTGTTTCGTTATCTGGATAATGAATGCCGCACAAATCTGTTAAGAAATGAAAACGTAATTCTGGATCGTTTTTAAGGAAAAGAATCAACGGTGTAATTTTATCAGCTGAAGCTTCTAAAGAAAAAATATCTCTTTCTTGTTGAAAGTTAAAAACATCGTTACTAAATGTTTCTACAAGTTTGTCTTGAATTTGGGTATTTTCTAAGGCCATCTTATGAGATATTATATGAAGCTAATAATTCTTGGTATTCTGGTGAGCTTCTTCGTCTCACAGATTCGCTTTTAACCAAGTCCTGAAGTCTCATAACTCCATCAACAATTTGTTCTGGTCTTGGCGGGCATCCTGGTACATAAACGTCAACCGGAATTACTTTGTCAATTCCTTGAAGAACAGAGTAAGTATCAAAAACTCCTCCTGAAGAAGCGCATGCTCCAACAGCAATTACCCAGCGAGGTTCTGACATTTGCTCGTATACTTGTCTCAAAATAGGAGCCATTTTTTTAGAAATAGTTCCCATTACTAATAACATATCGGCTTGTCTTGGCGAGAAACTCACACGCTCAGAACCAAATCGAGCTAAGTCATAGTGAGATGCCATTGTTGCCATGAATTCGATACCACAGCATGAAGTCGCGAAAGGAAGCGGCCATAATGAGTTAGCTCTTGCTAAACCAACAACATCACTAAGTTTTGTGGCGAAGAAACCTTCACCAGTAACTCCTTCTGGCGGCGCAACCATATTTACTTTTGAATCGCTCATTTTATTTTAGATTTCTGATTTTAGATTTTAGATTTTTTGAAATCGTAAAAGGTAAAATCAATTTTTTAAATCAGTACTTTAAATTCGAATTCAAATTTTAAATCTCAATAGTAGATAAATCTAAAATTTCAGATCTAAAATCTAAAATCATTATTCCCACTCTAATGCTTTCTTTTTGATGATATAGAAGAAACCAACTAAAAGCAAAGACATGAAAACTAACATTTTTAACATTCCTTCAATTCCTAAGTCTTTGAAGTTTACCGCCCAAGGATATAGGAAAATAACCTCTACGTCGAATAATACGAACAAAATGGCAACTAAGAAGTATTTTACAGAGAATGGAATACGGGCGTTACCAACAGATTCGATACCGCATTCGAAGTTTTTATCTTTAACTTCAGAGGTTCTTCTTGGTCCTAATTTTCCAGAAATAATGATTGTTCCTACCACAAAACCAACAGCTAGAATAAACTGCATTAAAATAGGAATGTAACTGTATTGATCAGATTGCATAAACTTCGTGTTTTATACTTAAAAAATGAGCCACAAAGATAACTTGGAACTCTGTAAAACACAAGCTAAAAAAGGATTTAAGTAGGGTAGTAAACCGCGTTTACGTCTAATTTTTATTCATTATAAATAACATTGCGTTATTTTAATATTTTTTTAAGAAATGGGTAAAAAAAACGTCCCGATACTTCGGGACGTCTTCTGAGACCATTCAGAGGCAAAAAAAATAAATTGCTATATTTTTCTTAGATTACTGCTACTTTAGCGACAACTTTCCCTTTTCTTCCTTCTTCTTCTTCATAGCTTACACGGTCACCTTCGCGTAATTCTTCCGCGTTAATTCCTGAAGCGTGAACGAAGATGTCTTTTCCTGTTTCTTCGTCTGTAATGAATCCATAACCTTTAGATTCATTGAAAAATTTTACTGTACCTGTACGCATTTGTAATGTAATAATAATTTATAATAAACAAATGTAGTATATAATATCATACAAAAGACATCTACGTGTTAATTTTTTGTAAAAATTATTGATTTACAGTGTTTTTACGTGGTTTATTGCGTCAATTTGTTTATAAAATACCATAATTTGCGAATCATTAATTGTAAGAATAAGAAAACATTACGTTTGTAAGAATATGATAATTCGAAAAAATAATGATTTAAGATTTTTCTTAATATTTGATTAAATTAAAAAAGCCACTGAAATTTCAGCGGCTTTTTGTTTTTTTATGAATAAATTACTTCAAATTAAGCTATATCTACTTTAATACGAAGTTCTTTCAATTGTGCATCATCAATTGCAGCAGGTGCATCGATCATAACATCGCGTCCTGAATTGTTCTTAGGGAAAGCGATGAAATCTCTAATTGTTTCCTGACCTCCAAGAATTGCTACAAGTCTATCAAGACCAAAAGCAAGTCCTCCGTGAGGTGGTGCTCCAAATTGGAAAGCGTCCATTAAGAATCCGAATTGCGCTTTTGCTTCTTCTTCGGTAAATCCTAAATATTTAAACATTAATTGTTGTGTCGCTTTATCGTGAATACGAATAGATCCACCTCCAATTTCGTTTCCGTTTAAAACCATATCGTATGCATTTGCGCGAACTTTTCCTGGTTCTGTTTCCAGTAAAGCCATGTCTTCTGGTTTCGGAGAAGTAAATGGATGGTGCATTGCATGGTAACGACCGCTTTCTTCGTCTAGTTCTAATAATGGGAAATCTACAACCCATAATGGAGCAAATTCTTCAGGATTACGTAATCCTAAACGAGTTGCTAATTCCATACGCAATGCAGAAAGTTGAGCACGTGTTTTGTTTGCAGGTCCAGAAAGAACAAAAATCATATCGCCAGGATTTGCTTCTGTAGCTTTTGCCCAGTTTGCTAAATCGTCTTGATCGTAGAATTTATCTACAGATGATTTGTATGTTCCATCTTCATTACATTTTACATAAACCATTCCAGATGCACCAACTTGTGGACGTTTAACCCAGTCAATTAATCCGTCGATTTCTTTACGAGTATAATTTCCAGCACCAGGAACAGCGATTCCGACAACTAATTCTGCTGCATTGAATACAGGGAATTCTTTATGTTGTGCAAATTCGTTTAGTTCTCCAAACTTCATTCCGAAACGAATGTCCGGTTTGTCGTTTCCGTATGTTTTCATGGCGTAGTCGTAAGTAATTCTTGGGAATTTGTCTACTTCAATACCTTTAATTTCTTTAAGCAAGTGTCTTGTCAATCCTTCGAAAATATTCAAAATGTCTTCTTGCTCTACAAATGCCATTTCGCAGTCAATTTGAGTAAACTCAGGCTGACGGTCGGCGCGTAAATCTTCATCACGGAAACATTTCACGATTTGGAAATATTTATCCATACCTCCAACCATCAAAAGCTGTTTAAAAGTTTGAGGAGATTGCGGTAATGCATAAAACTGACCTTCGTTCATACGGCTTGGTACAACGAAATCTCTTGCTCCTTCAGGAGTCGATTTAATTAAATAAGGAGTTTCAACTTCGCAGAAATCTAAATCAGATAAATATTTACGAACTTCCATTGCCACTTTGTGACGGAATAATAAACTGTTTTTTACTGGATTTCTTCTAATATCCAAGTAACGGTACTTCATTCTGATATCTTCTCCACCATCTGTTTCATCTTCGATTGTGAAAGGAGGAGTAAGTGCAGTATTTAAAATCGTTAATTCTGAAACTAAAATTTCGATTTCACCCGTTGGAATGTTTTTGTTTTTAGCTTCACGCTCAATTACAGTTCCTTTTACTTGAATTACAAATTCTCTTCCTAGAGTTTTAGCCAATTCAAAAACGGTTTTATCAGTACGACTTTCGTCGAAAATAAGTTGCGTAATTCCGTAACGGTCGCGTAAATCGACCCAATTCATAAATCCTTTATCACGTGATTTTTGAACCCAGCCCGCAAGTGTAACTACGGTATTAATATTTGAAGCGTTTAATTCGCCACAATTATGACTTCTATACATAATCAAAATTTTAGACTGCAAAAGTAAATACAAAATTCAAGATAATATAGTAAAGTGGAAAGTTGATGCAGAATAATTTTAAATATTTTGTTAATTCTCAAATTGGAAAGGTTTAATTTATTTAGTTTTGAGTATCTAAAACTAATTGAAATACCTATGAAAAAACTTTTTGTTGCAGGTTTAGTAATTTTTAATGCTTTGAATATTGCCGCTCAAAGTGGAAATTCTATTAAGTTCACAGCTAAAATAGATAATAGAAATAGCGACACTTTAGTAATTAAAGGAAGAGATTTTGAGAAAGTAATTCCGATTGATAAAAAAGGAGTTTTTGTTTCTTCTTTTGATGCTCCTCAAGGATTTTATGTGTTTTATGATGGCAAGGAATCTTCTAATCTATATTTGAAACCAAATTCTGAGATCAATTTAACGCTGAATGCTCAGGAATTTTATAAAACGATTGTATATAAAGGTAAAGGAGTAGAAGAAAGCAACTTTTTAGCACAGCAAGCTATAAGAAACGAAAACTTTACAAAAGATGCTTTTACAAAAGAACCGAACGAGTTTACTGCTTTGCTTGATGACAAATTGAAATCGGATACAGAAAAAATAGAGAAGAGTGATTTTTCGGCAGATTTTAAAACAACTTTAAAACGCAGTTTTGAAAGTTACCATGAATTAGTCGCTCGACAGTATGAAAGAGTTTCAAAAGCAAACAAATTTACGGGGAAAGTTTCTCCAGGGTTTGATTATGAAAATTATAAAGGAGGGAAAACCAAGCTTTCTGATTTTAAAGGAAAATACGTTTTTATAGACGTTTGGGCAGTTTGGTGCGCGCCTTGCAGAGCTGAGATTCCCTATTTAAAAAAACTTGAAGAAAAGTATCATGGAAAAAATATTGAATTTGTAAGTATTTCTATTGATAAACTGAAAGACAGTGACAAATGGAGAAAATTTATTGCTGATAAAAGTCTTGGCGGTACACAGCTTTTAGCAGATAAGGATTGGGAATCTGAGTTTATTGTTAATTATAATATAACTGGAGTTCCAAGATTTATTCTGGTAGATCCAAGTGGTAATATTCTAAAATATGATGCAGAAAGACCTTCAGATCCAGAACTAGATAAACAGCTTACAGCATTATTGAACTAATTTATTTACGAAATTTACAACGTTATCGTAAAATTTAAATAGTTCTAAAATACCAGTAAAACCAGTGCTTGAGCGCTGGTTTTTTTATTTTATAAATTTTTCCAATGTTAAGTTTTTAATCAATGTTACCAAATTGTTAAGCAAAAGTTTTTTTAATGTAAACAATTAACTATATTTGATAAAGATTTCTTAACATTAAAGACCTAAAGATATGAAAAAGAGTGTAATTTTAGTCGCAATATTGTTCTCTGGAATTGTAGTTGCACAAGAAGGAAAGCCTGAATTAGAAGCTGCTGGGAACAAGGTAAAAGCAACCTATTACTATGAAAATGGTAAAGTGCGACAAGAAGGCTTTTTTAAAGATGGTAAATTAGACGGTGTTTGGGTATCTTATGACGAAAATGGAAACAAAAAAACCGTTGGAGAATACGCAGACGGAGTTAAAACTGGAAAATGGATTTACTTTAATGAAGACAGCTTGAAAGAAGTTGCTTATGTTGACAACAAAGTAAGTTCGGTTAAAAATTTACAGAAAAATGCTTTAGCAAACAGAAATTAATCATATAATTTCAGTACCAATTATAGAAAGACCGCTTTAAATAAGCGGTTTTTTTATGGCTTTACTTTTTTAGATTTCTTTTTTCTTCCAAACCAAATTACAAATCCGCTGACGGGAAGCGCTGCGGCAATTAGACTTACTATAAAAGCGATAATTTTTCCTGGAAGATTTAAAACTTGTCCTGTATGTATTCCGTAATTCATTTCGACAACTTGCAATCCTAAACTCTTTTTATCGAATGTCTGACTTTGAATAAGTTTTCCGCTTGACGGATGAAAATAATAATTGCTCTGCTGGTCGTAACGCAATGTGTGCGGATATGCGCCTGTACTCACAATGTCACCTTTTTGTTGCGGAATCATTACAAAGAACATTTCTGCTTTTGGCTGTAATTTTAAGGTTTGAATAAAAGCTTTGTCAATTGCTGTGGCCGAATTTGATTTGAAAGTGGTTGTATCAATTGTAGGCGTTTTTGTCTCGGCTGCTTTGTCTCCACCGAAATTGAAAGATTTATAAATTCCGTCGCCAACCCATTCGTATGTAAAAGTAAGTCCAGTTATGGCTAGAATTAAAGCAATTAACGAAATGTAAAAACCAGAAGTATTGTGCCAGTCATAATTTACGCGACGCCATTTTGCGGACCATTTTACAGTAAAACTTCTTTTGATGTCGCTTCTTCGTTTTGGCCACCATTGTATAATTCCTGAAATAAGCAATAAAATAAAAATGATGGTTGAAACACCAATAATATGTTTTCCGATATAATCGGGCAGGAGCAGATACAAATGAATGTACTCTACTATAATAAAGAAATCGGTTTTTGGATTTTCTGTTTTTAAATATTTACCTGTGTAGGGATTGAAATAGAGATATAAATTTTCTGTATCTGAATAGGTATAAACAATTGCCGATCTGTTTTTTCCGTAATAAGCAACCATACTGGCTTTATTCGCAGGAGCAATTTCTTTTGCTTTTTGCTCGCAATTCAGATGGTAATAGAAAAGGTTTGTTTTGAGGTTCTACCAAACGCCAATCTTTTCTTGTAATGTCTTTTATTTCATCATGAAAACAAAAAATACAGCCCGTTATACAAACTACAAAAACAATAAGCCCAGAAATTAATCCGAGCCATTTGTGTATAAAACGTATTTTGGTTTTGAATCCCATATTTTGATTAAAAACGTAAAATTATACGCAAAATCAATAGAGGACAAATAAATTGAGCTAATTTTTAAGAAACTGCTTTTTTGGGTTTTAAATGATAAGCTGTATATAATGTAATTGCGACTAAGAAAATCCAAAAAACGTCGATAAAGAAAATCTGAAATTTGTTTTCTATAAATGAAGTCCAAAACCAATTTCCAGAAACAATTCCGTTTGTAATTGGAATTAAGAATCCTAAAATACTTCCTGAAACCAAACAGAATTTATTCGTAAAAGCATCATTCTTTTTGATGATAAAGAAAATGGCAAGCAATAGCCAACCTCCAAAATAAAGAGCATACAAATTAGATTGGCTTAAAGGATAGAAAATCTTACTTCCAATAAAAGCTAATGCCGTAATTGGATACATGCTTAAGCAGATTGCCAGATAGATACGAACAACCGCATTGTTAAAACGTCTTTTCTTTTCCGGCATATTGTTTTTTTGTCGCGCAACAAGCCAAATCATTACTCCAGAAATAATAACAAAACAGGTTATAATTCCTAAAAGGAAACTTACGATTTTTAAAGCATATCCGCCATAATCGCCAAAATGAATTCGGTACAAAACATTTTTTACAACATCTAGGTAATTAGTTTGGGCAATTGGATCTTTTTTAGCAATTTCTTTTCCATCGGCAATTCTATAAACTACTTTCCCAATTCCCGTAAATTTCTTATTGCTTAAAAGTTCTCCTTCGACCAAAACGTGCATGTTGGCATCTCCATAATTCTGGATAAAAACACGAGTAATTTCAAAATCTTTCCAGTTCTTTTTGGTTTTGGCAACTAGCTCATCAATATTAAATGGATTGGCTAACTTTTTATTTTCAAATTTATAATCGGCATCTGTATATTCTAATTCTTTATATAATTTATCCTGATCACCATTGTATAAAGCGGCTACAGCTGGCGCTACTATTAAAAGTTTAATCATGAAAAAAGCACCTGTAACGGCATATACAAATTGAAACGGAAGTCCAATCATTCCTAATGCTGTGTGTGCATCTGTCCAAAGTGTTTTTAATTTTTCTTTTGGACGGAAGATATAAAAGTTAGAAACGATTTTATTCCAATGCAATAAAACTCCTGTCACGATTGCGAATAAAAAAAACAGAGCGGTGAATCCGGCTAAATAATACCCCGTAGGATAAGGAATTTGCGCCAAGAAGTGCAGACGGTATAAAAGTTCACCAAGAGAATAAGATTCTTCGTAAGTATAAGATTTGTAATTTTTATTGTCTAAATAGAAAAATTCTCCTGCTTGTTGTTTTTTGGGAGCCAATGTGTCTTTGGTTCCTTCCATATAAACAGCAACTCGATTTTCTATTGAAGGTTTAGAAATAGTGATATTTCTTCCGTGC
Organism: Flavobacterium ginsengisoli; assembly: GCF_029625315.1. Lineage (NCBI taxonomy): Bacteria > Pseudomonadati > Bacteroidota > Flavobacteriia > Flavobacteriales > Flavobacteriaceae > Flavobacterium > Flavobacterium ginsengisoli. The sequence goes on along the minus strand of NZ_CP121110.1, from coordinate 3,296,740 downwards.
AAAACATATTTTTTATCTAAATGCTGCAGGGCGTCATTGTAATCCAATTGAATTTCTCTTGTGATTGCTGTAGATTCACTTCTTTCCCAATTGATGATTTCATCTCTAAAAAAAGAAAAAGATCCAGCGAAGAAAATTACAAAAAGAATTACACTGATAACGATTCCGCTGACAGTATGTGTATGAAAATAGATATTGTAATGACGGTTATTCATATATATTATTGTGCCGTATTATAGGTTTGACCCAAATAAATAAAAAGACAAAAAAGTAAAGAAAGCAAGATGTAAATTCCCCATATTTTCCAACCGCTTTTGGCTAAAAAAGCAATGATCATTAAGGCAACCCATAAAATAAAACCAGTAAAAGCCATTGTCATTAAAACATTGGCGCGGTTAAACCAAGAAGCTAGAGCCAAATGAAAAGTGACAGAAACAAAGTATCCTCCTAAAATTGCGGCAGTAATTTTGGAAAAACGTGGCCAAAAAGAGGGATTTAGATATTTTGAATTTGCTGGCATAATTTGATAATGATTACTGGTAATAGAATTCTGTTAGTGCAATAAAAACCAGTAGCGCCAAAAGTAACTTACTGTTTATTTTTTTTAGTGGTGTAAGGATAATGATTAAACTTCCTACGGTCATGAGCTGAATAAAAAACATCAAAGTGCCACAGCCTAGTGATTGCGTAAAAAGCCACATTGCATACGCAGAAAGCAAAAGCATTAAGCCGATGATTTTAGTTGGCTTCGGATTTTTCTGCATCCATTTTTCAAAACCTAAATCATAAGACAAAACAGCTCTTTTTGAAGTGTAATACAACGTGTAAAAAGCTAAAAAAACGATAAGACTGGCAGTTGTAATCATAATCTTTAAAATTTAAAAAAACACCTTTCCTATAAGAAGAGAAAGGTGTTTTCATTATTTTTTATTAGAATCTGTACGCGAAGTTCGCAGATACGCTTCTCATGTTTTTTGGGTGAATTGTTGACCAACCATCGTAAGTATCAACATTAGCAATATTGTCTAATTTTAATGTCAATGTAAATTTCTCTGTTCCGTAGAAAATAGAAGAATTTAAAACAGTGTAAGAAGGAATTGTAAACTGACCTACAACATTTCTGTTCATAATTAGGTTTTTGTCAGCATAGTTTCCACCAAAACCTAAACCAAATCCTTGTAAATCTCCTTGAGGGAATTTGTAGCTTGCCCAAAAGTTTGCTGTGTTTCTTGGTCCTGAACTCTCAGGTCTGTTTCCTACGAACGAAGGATCTCCAGCATTTAATACAGCGTCTACATAACTGTAACCAGCAACAATGTTTAAACCAGCAACTGGATTTGCAACGATTTCTGCTTCAAAACCTTTGTTTCTTTGTTCTCCATCTTGGAAAGAAGTTTGAGTTGGTACTCCACCTGTAGAACCATAAACAGTATAAACCTGATCTGTTACTTTGATATCATAATAGCTAAATGTTGCGTAAACTTTATCTTTAAGAACATTTAATTTAGTTCCGATTTCAAATTGATTAGCATGTTCTGGTTTGAAAGTTCTTGGAATAACTGCACCATTTAAACCAGTATCAGTTGTTGGAGCTGTATTAGTAAAACCATCCATATAGTTGGCAAAAATCGAAACTTTGTCAATAATTGGCTGATAAACTAAACCAAATTTTGGTGAAAAAGAAGTCTGATTAAAATCATCAGCATTTGTAGTAACATCACCAGCAGTCATAAAACGATCTACACGTAAACTTGCCATTGCAGATAATGCAGGAGTAATATTGATTACATCTGATGCATAAGCACTAATAACTTCTTGTTTTGTTTTGTTATTGTTTGCGCCAGCTTCTGCTAAAAGTTTATCAGAACCAGCTTTTGTTAGGATACCACTGTCACCGTTTGTAATATATTTTGCAGGATCTGTTATGCCAAATACGTATTGGTTTACAGTTGCTACATCTAAGTTTCCGATATAAACTCTTCCATTTGATACATATCCAGAACCATTATCAACTTGCCCTCTATTAAAGTAATCAAAGCCAACAACAATTCTGTTTCTTAAGTTTCCAAGTTTAAAATCACCAATAAAGTTTTGTTGAATATCTGTTGTTAAAGTTGTTGTATCTTGGTAATTCATTGAACGTCCTAAAACAATTCCTTGATTTACTTCTGCAGGAAAATATTGTGTGCCTTCATAAAGATAAGTGTAATATCCTTCAGATTTAGATGATCCTCTTGATAGAACCGTTTGAGAAGTCCATTGATCAGAGATTTTGTAATTCATTTGTCCTTGAAGAGAGTAAGAAGGAGTTTCAATTGCAAGTTCGTTACTTGTATAAGAACGTTTGTTATCATAACCTAATTCATCCATATTATGAACTCTCAAAGGTGCTCCTCTATCTAAAAATAGCATAGTAGGATTCGTCTGTTTGTTGTTCATGAATTCAGTATTAATAAAAAACGAAAGTCTGTCGCTCGCTTGGTAAGATAAAGATGGAGCAAAGAAAAATGATTTTCTAAATCCAGCATCTTGAAAGCTGTTTTCTGTATGATATGCAGTATTAACTCTGAAATTAATTTTGTGTTCATCATCTACAGGAGTATTAATGTCTGCAGTTACACGGTTTAATCCGTAACTTCCTGCTGTATAGCTTACTTCTCCTCCAAAGTGATCATAAGGTTTTTTAGTAGTCAAGTTGATTAAACCTCCGTAAGAAATTAAACTACTTCCGAATAAAGTTCCAGAAGGCCCTTTAATAACTTCAATTTTGTCAATATTTGCAGGATCGATACTTCCGTTATTCAAAGCAGGTAAACCATTTGTCATTGTTGGTTGCACAGCAAATCCTCTTAGAGAGAAATATCCTGCACCGTCGCCACCACGTCCAGTAGAAGCCCAAAGCGGAGATAATCCTGGTGCATTTTTAAGAGCGTCATCTATATTTGTAACAACTTGCTCTTTTAAAAGTTCACCAGTAATTGTAGTATAAACTTGAGGGTTTTCAAGATTTTTAAGAGGTAATCTTGATACTTGTGTTGTTTCTTTACGCGCTAACGGGTTTTTTCTGTTTGAGCTTAAAACAACTTCATTTAATTCTTGAGAGTTTTCACTAATTCTAAAATCCTCAATAATTGAGTCGCCACCATTAAGGTTAACGCTTTTTTCTTTAGAAGAATAACCAATTCCAGAAACTTTAATTACATAGTTGCCTGGTTTAATATTTTTAATTTCATAGAAACCATTCGCGTCAGTGCTAGTTCCTATTTTTGTTCCTTTCAATATTACAGATACGTTGTCTGCTCGCTTGATTATTTGTTAAGCTAATTTGACCTTTAATAGTTGCTTTTTCTTGAGCCAAAGCTGATACGCTGGTCATTAAAGCAAAACAAAAACTCAAAAAAGAAACTGTAAATTTTAATTTCATTTTTATTTAGAATTAATTTTGATAGTGCAAATTTAATTGTTGGATAGCAACTAAACAAGTTATTCTTATTTATTCTAAATTAAATATTTTTTAAAGGGTAAAATTTACATTTTTTCAAAAAATTAACAACTTAAGCTAAAATTAAGCTAATCTTAAGCAAAAAAACCTGCTCAAATTAATGAACAGGTTTTTATTATTGTCAAAAATTACTTTAAAAATTACAACTCTAAAGCACGTTTAGCGTCGCCATTCATCAATAATTCTACTGGGTTTTCTAAAGCCTCTTTTACGGCAACTAAGAAACCAACAGACTCACGTCCGTCAATGATTCTGTGATCGTAAGAAAGTGCAACGTACATCATTGGGTGAATTTCAACTTTTCCGTTTACAGCAATCGGACGCTCAATGATGTTGTGCATTCCTAAGATTCCTGATTGAGGAGGGTTGATGATTGGAGTAGATAACATACTTCCGAAAACACCACCATTTGTAATTGTGAAAGTTCCTCCAGTCATATCGTCAACTGTAATTTGACCATCACGAGCTCTTAAAGCTAATCTTTTGATTTCAGCTTCAATTCCACGGAAAGTTAAAAGTTCAGCATTACGAACAACAGGAACCATTAATCCTTTTGGTCCAGAAACTGCGATTGAGATGTCAGCAAAATCATAAGCAATTTTGTAATCACCATCCATCATAGAGTTAACATCTGGATATAATTCTAAAGCTCTTGTAACTGCTTTTGTAAAGAATGACATGAAACCTAAACCTAAACCACCATGTTTAGCTTTGAAAGCATCTTTGTATTCGTTACGAATTTGGTTGATTGGTGTCATGTTTACTTCGTTGAAAGTAGTAAGCATAGCAGTTTCATTTTTAGCTGAAACTAGTCTTTCTGCTACTTTACGACGTAACATAGATAATTTTGTACGCTCAGTTCCACGGCTTCCTCCTGTTGGAGTTCCCATAGAAGGTACTGCATTTACAGCATCCTCTTTAGTAATTCTTCCGCCTTTACCAGTTCCTGAAACTGTAGTTGGAGCAATATTTTTTTCGTCTAATATTTTTCTTGCTCGCTGGAGATGGAGTTCCTGCTGCATAGCTTGTCGCTGCTGGAGCTTGAGCTGGTGCTGCTTTTGGAGCTTCTGCTTTTACTTCAGTCTTTGGAGCCTCTGCTTTTGGCGCTTCAGCTGCTGGAGCTGTGCTTCCTGCTGGTTTAGCAAGCATCTGTATCAATTAAACAAACTACAGCACCTACTGCAACTGTATCACCTTCTTCAGCTTTTAGTGTAATTACACCGCTCATTTCAGCAGGCAATTCAAGAGTAGCTTTATCTGAATCAACTTCAGCAATAGCCTGATCTTTTTCTACATAATCTCCGTCTTTTACTAACCAAGTTGCAATTTCAACTTCTTTTATTGATTCCCCTGGTGATGGGACTTTCATTTCTAAAATCATCTTGTTTTTGTTTAAAGTTTAGTCAGTTTAAAGTTTCAGGCTTTGTGTAACATGAAACTTTAAACTTGAAACAATTATTTTTTTAATTATCTAAATAAGTTTTTATCGAATACCATTCTAATAGCATCTGCATGACGACGTTTTGCACGTGTGTAACTTCCAGATGCTGGAGCAGAATATGCTTTTAATGAAGCCAATCTCCATTTTACAAGATCAAAATTCATTAACATAAAGCTGTAAGCTCCCATGTTTTTAGGTTCTTCTTGCGCCCAAACATAATCATCAGCATTTGGATATTGTGCAATAATTTCTTTGATTTGATCTACAGGGAAAGGGAATAATTGTTCGATACGAACCACTGCAACATCATTTCTTCCGTTGTTTTCTCTTTCTGCTACAATATCATAGTAGAATTTACCTGTAACAAAAACTAAAGTTTTTACACCTTTTTTATCTACTGTGTTGTCATCAATTGTTTCTTGGAAACTTCCGCTTGCGATTTCTTCAACTGTAGATACACATCTTGGATCACGCAATAAACTTTTTGGAGAGAAAACTACCAAAGGTTTACGGAAATTCGTTTTCATTTGTCTTCTTAACAAGTGGAAGAAGTTAGCTGGCGTTGTACAATCTGCAACATACATGTTGTGTCTTGCACAAAGTTGTAAATAACGCTCCATTCTTGCAGAAGAGTGTTCTGCACCTTGTCCTTCATATCCGTGAGGCAATAACATCACAATACCATTTTGGTTGTTCCATTTATCTTCGCCACAAGAAATGTATTGGTCAATCATAATTTGAGCTCCGTTAGAGAAATCTCCAAATTGTGCTTCCCAAATTGTTAATGCTTTTGGGTTTGCTAATGCATATCCATAATCAAAACCTAAAACACCATATTCTGATAAAAGCGAGTTGAATACGCCAAAGTTTCCTTTTTTGTTTTCAATAGCATTTAATAAAATTACTTCTTCTTCAGAATCTTCTACTTTTACAACAGCGTGACGGTGAGAGAATGTACCACGCTCAACGTCTTGTCCAGAAATACGAACATCAAATCCTTCTGTTAAAAGTGAACCGTAAGCCAATGCTTCTGCAGTTCCCCAATCTATAGTATTGTTATCGTAACCAGCTTTTCTATCTGTAACAATTTTACTGATTTTGTTGATGAATTTTTTATCTGATGGTAAAGTTGAGATTGTATTGATTATAGAATCTAATCCTTCTTTAGCAAAAGTAGTATCCACTTTTTGAAGCATTTGCGTATCTGTTACCTGAACAAATCCGTCCCATTCGTTTTTCATGAATGGAGTAATGATTGTTAAGTCTTTTTTACGAGAAGCTTCTAAGTTTTCTTCTAATCTAGCTTTATATTCTTTTTCTAAAGCATTAACATAAGAAGCATCGATTACGCCGTCAGAAAGTAATTTATCTGCGTAGATGTCTCTTGGATTTTTATGCTTAGCAATGATTTTGTATAAAACAGGTTGTGTAAAACGAGGTTCGTCACCTTCGTTGTGTCCGTATTTTCTATAACCTAATAAATCAATAAATACGTCACGTCCAAATTGCATTCTGTAATCTAATGCAAAAGATACAGCGTGTACAACAGCTTCTGCATCATCAGCATTTACGTGTAATACTGGAGATAAAGTTACTTTAGCAACGTCTGTACAATAAGTAGAAGAACGAGCGTCTAAGTAGTTTGTTGTAAATCCAACTTGGTTGTTGATTACAATATGGATTGTTCCTCCAGTTTTGTAACCATCAAGTTGAGCCATTTGAATGATTTCATATAAAATACCTTGACCTGCGATTGCAGCATCTCCGTGTACTGCGATTGGCAATACTTTAGAGAAATCATCAGCATAGTATTTATCTTGTTTAGCTCTTGTAATACCTTCAATTACAGCTCCAACAGTTTCTAAGTGAGAAGGGTTTGGTGCTAAATTGATGTTGATGCTTTTTCCAGATCTTGTTTTTTTGTCGGCAGTAAGACCTAAATGGTATTTTACGTCACCGTCAAAATATTCTTGATCGTAATCTTTTCCGTCAAACTCACCAAAGATATCTTGAGTCGATTTTCCGAAGATGTTTGCCAAAACGTTCAAACGACCACGGTGAGCCATTCCCATTACGAATTGTTCAACACCTTTTTCAGCAACTTGCTCGATCAAAGCATCTAAAGCTGGTATGATAGATTCTCCACCTTCTAATGAGAAACGTTTTTGTCCAACATATTTAGTATGAAGGAAATTCTCAAAAGAAACAGCTTCGTTTAATTTATTTAAGATTGTTTTCTTTTCTTCTGTAGAGAAATTAGGCTGATTAACATTGACAGCCAATTTATCCTGAATCCATTTTACAACGCCAGGATTTCTAATATACATATATTCAATACCGATATGCTGGCAGTAAATAGCTTTAAGACGATTTACGATATCTTGTAAAGAAGATGGCGCCATGCCAATTGTTTGTGCGAGCATCAAAAACAGTTGAAAGGTCTGCTGCAGATAATCCGAAGTTTTCAATATCCAAGGTCGGAGATGAAGTTCTACGGTCACGAACAGGATTTGTTTTTGTGAATAAATGCCCGCGCGTACGGTATCCGTCAATTAATTTTAGTACATTGAATTCTTTTTGCAGTTTTTCTGAAACCAAACTACAGTCTGCGTTATCGCTAGTCACGTACTCAACGATAGTTTGCACAGGGTTTTCGTCGTTATAAGTTGTTTGTCCAAAGTCAAAACCTTGAAAAAAACTTCTCCAGCTAGGCTCAACGCTGTCTGGGTTTACTAAATATTGATCGTATAATTGTGCAAAAAACTCGGTATGCGCTGCGTTTAAAAATGAAAACCTATCCATAATATGAGTGAATATACTTTTTGTTATATAGAAAGGCAAAAGTACAACAATCACATTTATTTAAATCTTTTTTTTACGTACTTTTACGTAAAAATTTGTTAAAATAAACGTTAACTATGAATAAAATTCAATTTTCAATCGATTGCAGATATTTTTTTGTGATTTTGGCCGTCTTATTTTCAAGTTATAGTATTGCACAACAAAAATATGTTATAGACAACAGTAACCATTTTTGGGATAAGGTTCAGTTTGGAGGTGGATTAGGTCTCGGATTTGGTTCAGGATATACTAATGTTTCTGTAATGCCAAGCGCTATTTACAATATCAACGAAATTGTAGCTGTAGGAGCAGGCCTTCAATTTGGTTATTTATATCAAAAAAATTATTACGAATCTTTCGTTTGGGGAGGTAGTCTTATTGGTCTAGTAAATCCTATTCCGGAAATCCAGTTATCAGCTGAATTGGAACAAGTAAGAGTTGATACCCAATATGAAGCCACCTACAATTTCCCATCGTATTCAGATAGTTACTGGAATACTGCTTTGTATCTTGGAGCAGGTTATAGAACAAAAAACGTAACAATTGGTGCTCGTTATGACGTTTTATATAATCCTAATAAAAGCCTTTACGGTTCTGGATTTATGCCTTTTGTGAGGGTATATTTTTAATCTAAGTTACTAAAATTCTATTTTCTAGATTTGCTGATAAATGTAAATGGTTACAAACTCGCCATCATCTACTTTTATCAAATAACCTTCTGCATCATAAAAATATTTGAACGATTGTGTTTTTTGCGTAATACCATTGTCAACTATAGATTGTTCAATAATATGTAGATAAGGATTTGGCAATGTCTGGCCTAATAAAGATGAAAAAGTAGTAGCGATTTTATAATACGGTTCGTTATTATAGATACCAGCCTTTGTTTTATCGTATTTTGTGAGAATAACTCTTCCATTGGCAACTTCGCCTAATGATTCAATAATTTCATATCGGGTTTCTTTAACTTCAGTATCAGTATATTCAAAAGTAGACGCATTTAATTTTCCTGTTCGTTTAGTGACTCTTTGCTCAGAATCATAGTTGTAGACAGTTAAATAATTATCAATTAAAACTTTAGTAATTAAACCATTTTCATATGTGTATGGAGTGCTGTTGTTTATGACATTTCCATTGCTGTCATATTCATAAGAAAATTCAATTCCAGAAGACCCCATTGATTCTGGACCTTTTTGAATTTCAATTTGAGTTAATTGTCCTGCATTATTATAAATATAATTTCTAACGTCTCCTTTAGGTGTATTTGTGTTAAGGGTATTTTCATTATCAGAATATAAATTATCAGTTAATGAGTAATCTGAAGTTTCGTCAATTTTATAATCGCTTTTTTTGTATTGAATTGATTGAACTAAATGTTTTGTAACTGCTTTCGTTTTTGAAGCTACAGTATTTTTATTGATGTTTTTAACAGCAGGTCTAAGTAAAGACGATTCTGGAAGCGTGGCTTTAGGCTGTAAAATTTTTGCCGTTACAGTTGTTGTTAGTCCTTTACTGTCTTTTATGGTAAAAGTATAATCTCCAGCAGCCAATTCTGTTTGTAATGGTGTAATGGTATAAGGTGGAGTTCCTCCAGCAGGAGTAATGGTTACTGAGCCTGTTTTTGCGCCATAAACGGCAACATCAACTTGTGTGAAAGTTGCAGTTAAAGGTTTTGTTTCTTCAGGAGTTGGTTTTTCTGGTGTGACAGGAGAATCTTCTGAAGAACAGGATATTATTAGAAAAAGAAAGAAAGATAAAATCAGCGTAATTTTTCTCATAGATTTAGGAAATTATCTGACAAATATTATTCTTTTTTTAAATAAAAGAAATAATGCGTTTGAAAAAAGAACCTTATTTATAATAATTCCTAAACCAAACCTTCTGCCATTCTCTTTTTAAAATCAGAAAGACAACTTGTTCAGCAAGAATAACTAAATCAGATCCGTCGAGCTGTTTGATTTCGTTTTCAGGAACGTCAATGATGTATAATAGATTTAAATATTCAGCAAATTTATACTGAATCATTCGATAGATTTTTTCGTGAAGCTGAATTTTTAATTCGTCAGGCGAAATGCTTAACGGAAAATCAATTCCTTCATTTGCCAAATTAAAATCCTTATTAATCTGCTCAATAAGATTCAAATATAAAGTCTCTGCTTGCGCTTGTGCTAACAAAGATTCTGTATTTACCGGTGCTACAAACATGATATTTTTGATTTTAGATTGATGATTGTAGGTTTTTTACTGAATACTGACACTGAATGCTGAAAACTAGACTTTTCGTCCCATTAAATTTTCGCCAAAAGTTCTCAAAACATCTTTCTTTTCTGTATTTATATCCATTTTTTCTAAAGTTTCAAAAGCTTTAAAAGTGTACATTTCGATTGCTTCTTGAGTAGCTTTTGATGCTCCAGATTCATTAAAAATAGTCTTGGCAGTTTCTATTTTTTCTGAATTATCTTCTAATTGTAAAGTAAATAATTGTTCTAATTCTGAAGCTTTTTCTTTAGAAGAAAACTCCAAGGCTTTTAGATATAAATACGTTTTTTTATTCTCTATAATATCTCCGCCAACTTGTTTTCCAAAAGTTTCAGGATCTCCAAAAGCGTCCAAGTAATCATCTTGAAGTTGAAAAGCCAATCCTAAATTTAATCCGAAATCGTAAATTAAATCGGCTTCTTTTTCAGAAGTTTTAGCTACAATTGCACCCATTTTCATGGCAGCGGCAACCAAAACCGCAGTTTTATATTCAATCATTTTAAGATATTGAGAAATTGTAACGTCTTTACGTGTTTCAAAATCTACATCCCATTGTTGACCTTCGCAAACTTCAAGTGCTGTTTTGCTGAATAATTTTGCAAGATTTCTAAAAACTATTGGTTCGTATTGTTCAAAATATTGATACGCTAAAATTAGCATTGCATCTCCAGAAAGAATACCAGTGTTTAAATCCCATTTTTCATGAACTGTAACTTGACCTCTTCTTAAAGGCGCATCATCCATAATGTCATCATGAACTAACGAGAAGTTATGAAAAACTTCAACCGCCATTGCTGCGGGAAGTGCAATTAAATAATCAGTATCAAAAACCTCGGCTGCCATTAAAGTTAAAACCGGACGTATACGTTTTCCGCCAAGTCCTAAAATATATTCTATAGGTTCGTAAAGATTTTTAGGCTCTTTATGTATGTTTTGGCTTTCTAGATAATTGATGAAAAAATCTTGGTACTGACTTATATCGTGCATAATGAATTTCTGATTTCGTGCCCCAAAGATACAATTCAAATATGAATTATGAGATTGAAATGAAAATCTTAATCAAGATTCTTTTTGGGAGATAATCTTAAGAAAAAAAACACCTTCAGAATTTGAAGGCGTCTTTTCGGGATATTATTGAATGATAATTTGATGGCTTTCAATTTCGCCGTTAATGTCAACTTTTAAAATATAAATTCCTTTTTTGAATTTGCTTACATCGAGCGAAGCTGTATTGCTTAAAATAGAAATTTGTGTCAGCTCACTGCCATTTAAATCATATAGTTTACCAATAATTTTAGCATTAGCAATATTGTTTTTTGAATTACTAACAGAAATGTTTAAAATATTTGTCGCAGGATTTGGGTAAATAGTGACACGATCTTCAGATTGTATTGCAGACGTTTCTATTGCTGAAGTTTCTGCAGTTGTTTTTGCCGCAAATGTACCATTGCAAGAACTTAAGGTTACCACTTGTCCGTAAATTGTGTACGGAACACCAGTGCAAGTTGTATTGGTAGTAACAGAGAAACTAAAAACAGGATAAGTTCCAGATGGAATTTTGTTTAATGGGATTTTGAAAAGATATCTTTTAGAATTGATTTGAGTATAAGTAATTCCGGGATTGCTAATTCCAGTAGAGAAATTTCCAAATGTGTAATTATAACTTACTGTATTATCTGAATTAACAATGTCTATAGGAACATAATGGTATGTATTGTCGCAATACTCGGTATAATCAGTTGTAGCGGTTTTCTTTGTGCCAAAATAAAGAGGTTTTTCTCCTATATCTACAGTTCTTGTTATGGTTTGAACTCCGTTGATCGTTGCTGTTACTGTTCCTGTTTGGTAAGTATTTCCTACAGTGCTTTGTACATTTATTTGTGCGGTATTTGGTGTATTTGGAGGTAAAGTCATAGCAATTGTAAGATTCGGCGATGTGCTCCAAACTATAGAACTTCCAGCAGGAGGAGAAGGAGTCAGGCCAACAAAAGTTTGAGATGGCGAACCACAAACGGGATTACCTCCATATAAACTATAAATTTTAGGGTAAACTGCACTAATAGCTTGAATATCATCGGTTGACAATGTTCGTTGCGATCCATTATAATACGCATACATGATTGCTCCTGGTACATTGCTATGTTGTAATCCTAATGAATGTCCTAATTCATGAATGGCGACTGTAACTAAATCTATAGGCTGCGAAGATGTGTATTGTACGCTTGTTGTCCAAGTTTCAGAGTCGTCAAAATGTAAGTCTCCAGCATATGCTCCGTTTGGTGGAGGGAAAAAAGCATGCGCTAAAACACCATTTACTGCATCAAAAGGAGCTCCATCTCCATGATCTCCAACGGCCCATTTAATGACAATATCGGCGTTTGCTGCACTCGTAACCTCTGTAAAAGTCAAACTTGTAACACTTGACCATACTTGCATTGCTTGGACTAAAGCAGTTTTTTCATCTGTTCCTGCAATATCATTTGTCCCATTTTCAAAAAAGTAGGTAAGATTGGTATGATCCCATTTTCTTCCGTCAAGGCTAAAACTTGGATTGTTGTCTATTGGGCCATTATCATACAAAATCTGCGCATTTATCTGGGAGATACCGAAAATGCAGAATAGAAGTAAAGTAATTTTTTTCTCATAATGTAAAATTTTTAGGGTTAAATAGTTGCGCTAAAATTATACGTATTGCTGTAAGATTTGTAGTATTATTTTAACAAATAGCAGTATTAAATCTACATTGTCAGATAGTTATAGATAAACGACGATTTTTAACAGTTATGAATCGTTGTAAAAACACTGGATTTGATCTGATTAAAATTTTTTGTAAAAAACTTGGAAACTTTTTTGGTATTCAGAGTTTCCTGTCTATATTTGCAGCGTTAAAATGGAAACTCAGAACACTGTAAAAGTTTCCATTTAGAGTTTTAAAGATTTATAAACTCAATTAAATCAAGTATTTATGAAAACAAAATGGACTTTAGATTCTAGTCAGTCAGATGTTTTATTGAAAATGAGACGATCAAGAACTGCTTATTTGGGAGGAGATGCAAATAAATTTGATGGGTATGTGAATATTGAAGACAATGAGATTGAAGACGCTTCTGTCGAATTCTCATTAGATATCAATAACAAAAATGAAAGTTTCCAATCTATAGACGCTTATTTACAACTTCAAGATTTTTTTGAAGAAGATGAGCATCCCATTATAAGTTTTAAATCGACTTCATTTCAAAAAGTAAATCAGAATATTAATTTCTTCAAAGGAGATTTGACGATAAAAGACATTACAAGAGTAGTTGAATTGGATGCTGAATTTCTAGGAGAAAATATTTATAACGGAGAAAAGAAAGTGGCTTTTGAAATTAAAGGAAATATCAAACGTGAAGACTTTGGTTTAGATTTCAATTCTTTTAATCATTCTTCGGGAACTGCTTTGGGTAAAGAGATTAAACTTATTGCAAATTTAGAGTTTGCAATATAAATCTTACTAAACCAATAAATTAATGTAAAATTATTACAAATATATCGGAAACTATTTTTTTGATTTTAGTTTCCAGAGTATATTTGTAAGGCAATTCGAGAATTTAAAATGAAAGAGAAGATTATAGCAAAAGCAAGCGAATTGTTTTTAAAGCTTGGTTTTAAGAGTGTTACAATGGACGACATTGCGGGCGAAATGTGTATTTCGAAAAAAACGATTTACAAATATTTCTGTAACAAAGAAGTTCTAATTGAAGAGAGCACATCGTTGGTTCATGGCCAAGTGCACGAAATCATGGATACTATTATTGCTAAAAATTACAATGCTATTCATGAGAATTTTGAGATTAGAGAAATGTTTCGTGATATGTTTAAAAACAATATTGACACTTCGCCAATCTATCAGTTAAAAAAACATTATCCAGAAATTTATCAGAACATTTTGTCTTTCGAAATTGATCAGTGTACACAATGTTTTAGAGATAATATTGAAAAAGGAATTCGTGAGGGACTTTATAGAAGTGACTTAAATGTAGAGGTTTATGTTAAGTTTTATTACACTTTGGTTTTTCATATAAACGAAAATACGGTTTCTGAAAGTGAAGCGCAAAGAATAGAGTTGGAAGCCTTAGAGTATCATACTCGTGCAATGGCGACTGAAAAAGGAGTAGAGGAATTAGAAAAGCAATTAAAAAAATTAGAAATTAATTATTATCCAAATTGTCGTCATTTATTCTAGAGAGTTGTAAAAGATAAAATGACGATGCCATCTCAAATTTTTAAAATAAATATTAACTACTTATGAAAAGAATCTTTCTTATAGTTTTGTGTACAATAGGCTTATCTGCCGCCGCACAAACCACTACTTTAACTCTGAAAGACGCGGTCAATTATGCACTTCAAAATAAAGCTGATGCAAAAAAGGCAAAACTTCAGATTGAAAATAGTGAGTACCAAATTCAAGAAATACGTTCGAGAGCTTTACCACAGATTAGTGCAAACGGAAGTCTTACTTATAATCCAGTAATTCAAACAACAGTTATTGATGGAGCAGCTTTTGGTGCGCCAGGAACTACTATTCAGGCAGCTTTTGGTCAAAAATGGACATCGACTGCTGGACTTTCTTTAACTCAAGCCATATTTGATCAATCTGTTTTTACAGGTTTGAGAGCGACAAAAACTACACGTGAGTTTTATCAAATAAATGATCAGTTAACTGAAGAACAAGTTATTGAAAGAGTTGCAAATAACTACTATTCAGTTTATGTACAAAGAGAAAGACTTATTCTTTTAGATAGCAACTATGTAAATACTCAAAAAGTTCGTGATATTGTTCAAGGGCAGTTTAACAACGGTTTAGCTAAAAAAATTGACTTAGATCGTATTATCGTAAAAATGTCTAACATTGATACAGATCGCCAGCAGGTTAAAAATCAGATTGAGTTACAGGAAAATGCATTAAAGTTTTATATGGGTATGCCTATAGAAACTCAAATCGTTATGCCAAAAGAAGAATTTGAAGTTGTACCAGCTGCTTTAACACAAGAGCCAAATATTGAAAACAGAACAGAATATTTGCTTTTGAAAAAACAAGAAGAGCTTTTAGTATTCAATAAAAAAGCTGTTGAAGCGGGTTATTATCCGACACTTTCATTATCTGCAGGTTATAATTATATCGGGCAAGGACCAGAAATGCCTTGGTTTGCAAAACCAGAAAAAGGAGTTTATTGGTCAGATTTCTCAGCTATTGCTTTAAACTTACATGTGCCAATCTTTACTGGTTTTGGAACTCGTGCTAAAGTAAGACAGGCAGATGTTCAAATTAGAGAACTACAAGAAGATATCAAAGACACTAAACTTTCTCTTGATTTAGATTATAGAAATGCAATGACGCAGATTAACAATAATCTTGTGACTATTGAAAATCAGAGAGAAAATATGCGTTTGGCAACTGAAATTCTAAGCAATACCAAAAACAATTATCTTCAAGGTTTAGCATCTTTAACCGATTTGCTAGACGCAGAAAATGCATCGCTTGAAGCTCAAAATAACTTTACAAGAGCGGTTTTAAATTATAAAATTGCCGAAATATCTCTAATCAAATCGAAAGGCGAACTAAAATCTCTTACTAAATAACAAATTATTACAATGAAGAAAATAATTATAACAATCGTAATCATAGTCGTGGCTTTTGTCGGGATTAACTACATTTTAAATAAAAATAAAGCAGAAAACGAAGCTAAAACTGCAATTGTAGCAGAAAAAAATGCGACGGTTTCTGTAAAAGTAGCGACAGTAAAAACAGAAGATGTTAATTTAGGTTTTACTGCAAACGGAAACTTCGCACCAATTCAAGAATTGACTTTCTCTGCTGAAAAATCAGGAAAAGTAATTAGTGTTTTAGCAAAAGAAGGTGACTATGTAAGAGTAGGACAAACTCTTTTAACAATGAGAGGCGATGTTATTAATGTAAACGCTCAAGCAGCAGAAGCAGCATATCAAAACGCAAAATCTGATTATGCGAGATATGAAAATGCTTTTAAAACAGGTGGTGTTACAAAACAACAATTAGATCAAGCAAAATTAGCTTTAACTAATGCGCAATCTAATTATACTCAAGCTAAAATCAATGTTGGAGATACAAGAGTAAAAGCTCCAATTAACGGATATATCAATAAAAAATATATAGAGCCAGGTTCTATTTTAACTGGAATGCCTGCAACTGCTTTATTTGACATTGTAAATGTTTCTAAATTAAAATTAACAGTTACTGTAAATGAAGGACAAGTTGCTAGTTTAAAATTAGGAAACAGTGTAGACATTACTGCAAGTGTTTATCCTGATAAAACATTTAGCGGAAAAATTACTTTCATCGCTGCAAAAGCAGATGCTTCTTTAAATTTCCCAGTTGAAATAGAAATTACAAACAACGCTAACAACGACTTAAAAGCGGGTATGTACGGAACTGCAAACTTTGGAGCTAAAAACCAAAAACAAAACTTGAAAGTTGTTCCTAGAAATGCTTTTGTTGGAAGTGTAAGCAGTAACGAAATATTTGTTGTAGAAAACGGTGTTGCTAAATTAAGAAAAGTAGTTGCTGGAAGAATTTTAGGAGATAAAGTTGAAATCATTAGTGGTTTAAATGACGGAGAAACTGTAATTGTTACTGGTCAAATCAACCTACAAGACGGAAATAAAGTAGAAATTATTAAATAATTTTAAGCCTTAAGCAGTAAGCCATAAAGCTTTAAGCATTTTAAAAATGCCTAAAGCCTATAGCGTATAGCCTACAGCAAAAAACAAAATATATGAAATTAGCCGAAATATCCATAAAACGTCCGTCGTTGGTAATTGTATTGTTTACAATTCTGACTCTTGGTGGATTGTTCAGTTACAGCCAATTAGGCTACGAGCTGATCCCAAAATTCGAAACTAACGTAATTACAGTTTCAACTGTATATCCTGGAGCTTCTCCAAGTGAGGTTGAAAATACAGTAACAAAGAAAATTGAAGATGCGATTGCATCTCTGGAAAATATCAAAAAAATTGATTCGAAATCTTATGAGAGTCTTTCGATTGTATCAATTACATTGACTTCAAATGCCAATGTTGATATTTCGATGAATGATGCACAGCGTAAAATTAATGCTATTTTAAGTGATCTTCCAGATGATGCAGATCCACCGTCATTGACTAAATTCTCTTTGAGTGATTTACCAATTATGACGCTTGGTGCGAATGGAAAAATGGACGAAGCGACGTTTTACGATTTGATCGATAAAAAAATTGCTCCTGTTTTATCTCGTGTACAAGGGGTTGCTCAGGTAAACATTATTGGTGGTCAAGAGCGTGAGATTCAAGTAAACCTTGATGCAGTAAAAATGCAAGGTTACGGACTTTCAGTTCCACAAGTGCAACAGACTATTCTAACTTCGAATCTAGATTTCCCAACAGGAAACATCCAGACTCGTAACCAAAAGATCTTAATCCGTTTAGCGGGTAAATATAAAAACGTTGACGAATTAAGAAACTTAGTGGTTTCTTCTAAAGACGGAATTCAGGTTCGTTTAGGAGATATCGCCGACGTTCAGGATACACAAAAAATTGCAGAGAAAATTGCTCGTGTAGATCAAAAAAGCGCAATTGTACTTCAAATTGTAAAACAATCAGATGCCAATGCCGTTGCGGTAAGTGAGCAATTGATTAAGACAATTAAAACACTAGAGAACGATTACAAATCGGCTCAATTGAAATTGGAAGTAGCAAAAGACAGTACAGTTTTTACTCTTGAAGCGAGCAGATTCTGTTGTACACGATTTATTAATTGCGGTTATTCTGGTAGCATTCGTAATGTTGTTCTTCTTGCACAGTATTCGAAACTCGTTAATCGTAATGGTATCTATTCCAGCATCTTTGATTGCTACATTTATCGGAATCTATTTGTTAGGTTACACGCTTAACTTAATGTCTTTACTTGGTTTATCTCTTGTTGTAGGTATTCTTGTAGATGACGCGATTGTGGTACTAGAGAATATTTACCGACACATGGAGATGGGTAAAAGCCGAATTCGTGCGGCTTATGATGGAACTGCCGAAATTGGTGCAACCGTAACTTCGATTACATTAGTAATTGTGGTGGTGTTCTTGCCAATTGCAATGAGTACCGGATTGGTATCAAACATTATTACACAATTCTGTGTTACGGTAATTATTTCTACAATGTTCTCATTGTTGGCTTCATTTACAATTATTCCATGGTTATCTTCTCGTTTTGGAAAACTAGAGCATATTGAAGGTAAAAACCTTTTTGGAAGAATCATTTTAGGATTTGAAAGCTACCTAACTCGTTTTACTGACTGGGTTTCTAACCTACTAAACTGGTGTTTAGACCACTATATCAAAACAATGGTGGCTATCGTAGTAATGTTCTTTGGTACAATCTTCTGGTTAATGGGAGGCGGATATATTGGAGGTGAGTTCTTCGCATCATCTGATAGTGGTGAGTTCTTAGTTCAAATCGAGATGCCAAAAGATGCTTCGTTAGAGCAAACTAACTTTATGACGCAAAAAGCAGAAGCTTTCTTAAAAGGAGAGAAATATGTTTTCAGCCAGATTACAACAGTGGGTCAAACCAGTGAAGGTTTAGGAGCTGCTCAGGCAACTGCATACAAAGCAGAGATTGACGTTAAAATGATCGATCAAAAAGATCGTACAGATGACGCCAACGTATATGCGACAAAAGTAAAACGTAAACTAGAAAAAGTTTTAGTTGGAGCAAAAGTAAAAACAGTTCCAGTAGGTATCTTAGGTACTGCTGAGGATGCAACTTTAGGTTTGATTGTAACAGGTCCGAACGTAGAAAGTGCAATGAAATTTGCTAAAATGGCTGAAGCCGAATTACGCACTATTCCTGGAACAACTGAGATTAAATTAACAGTTGAAGACGGAAACCCTGAAATCAACGTTCAGGTTGATAGAGATAAAATGGCCGCATTAGGATTAACACTTCAAACAGTTGGTTTAACTATGCAGACTGCTTACAGTGGTAATACAGATGGTAAGTTTAGAGCTGGTGAATACGAATATGACATCAACATTAAATACAACGAATTTGATAGAAAAAACATCACAGACGTTAGTAACTTAATTTTCATCAACAATGCAGGTCAGCAAATTAAATTAAACCAATTTGCTACAATTACTGAAGGTTCTGGACCAAGTAAATTAGAGCGTAGAGATAAAACAGCTTCTGTAACCGTACAAGGTCAGAATGTTGGGGTTCCAGCAGGAACAATCGTTCAGCAATGGCAGGCGAAATTAGATAAATTGCAAAAACCTACAGGAGTTAATTACATCTGGGGTGGTGACCAAGAGAATCAATCAGAAGGATTTGGTACTTTAGGAATTGCATTATTAGCGGCTATTATCTTGGTTTACCTTGTAATGGTTGGATTATATGACAGTTTCGTTCACCCGTTTGTTGTATTGTTCGCTATTCCGCTTTCGTTCATTGGAGTTTTATTCGCCTTAGCATTAACAAACAATACCTTGAATATCTTTACCATTTTAGGGGTAATCATGTTGATTGGTCTTGTGTGTAAGAATGCGATCATGCTTGTCGATTATACGAATCAGCGAAGAGCAGCTGGAGAATCAATTAGAAATGCCCTAATTCAAGCTAACCACGCTCGTTTACGTCCGATCTTGATGACGACAATTGCGATGGTGTTTGGTATGTTCCCAATTGCATTAGCATCTGGAGCAGGAGCAGAGTGGAAAAACGGATTGGCATGGGTAATCATTGGAGGTTTGATTTCTTCATTATTCCTTACGTTAATTGTGGTTCCTGTAATTTATGATATTATGGAGAAAATCATTAGAAAATTCTCTAAAGGAGAAAAAATCGACTACGAAGCTGAAATGCATGCCGATTATGTGCATACTGAATTAAGCGAAGATGGTTTTAATCCGAAACATACACATTAATAGTTTTGATTTACGATAGAAATTCCAAAGTCCGAAATTGGAATTTCACAATAAAAATCCCAAGTTCCTTTAAATTGGAATTTGGGATTTTTTTATTGATTCTTTAAAATTATTTCACGCAGATTTTACAGATTTTAGCAGATCAGATTAAAAATCTGCGTTTATCTGCTTAAATCTTTTTTAAATCTGCGTGAAAAAAATATAAGTTTTAATAATTCAATACTACGTTCTTCAAATTGGAATTTGGATTTTTTTAATGTTAATTGAAAAATCTGTTTATTTGCATCACCTTACTAAAATAATTATGCTACAAAAAGATAAATCTGCAAGCAATTGGTTTTATTTTCATAACCATGTTAATAGACATTACAGGATGGGGAATTATTATTCCTGTAATACCAAAATTAATCGAAGAATTGATTCATGGAGACATTAGTGAAGCGGCAAAGATTGGTGGCTGGTTGACTTTCGCGTATGCGATAACTCAGTTTGTATTTGCTCCCGTTATTGGAAATTTAAGTGATAAATTCGGAAGAAGGCCAATTATCTTAATTTCCCTTTTCGGATTTTCGTTAGATTATCTTTTATTAGCATTTTCACCAACTATTATTTGGCTTTTTATCGGAAGAATTATTGCTGGAGTTACCGGTGCCAGTATTACAACCGCTTCAGCTTATATTGCCGATGTTAGTACGCCTGAAAACAGAGCTAAAAACTTTGGATTAGTAGGTGCAGCTTTCGGATTAGGTTTTATCATCGGACCAGTTATTGGTGGACTTTTGGGACAATATGGATCTCGAGTGCCTTTTTATGCGAGCAGCAGTTTTATGTATGCTAAATTTCCTTTACGGATTTTTCATTCTGCCAGAATCACTTAAAAAAGAAAACCGCAGACCATTTGATTGGAAACGTGCCAATCCAATTGGAGCTATTTTAGGATTAAGAAAACACCCAACATTAATCGGATTAATCGTTGCTATCTTTTTATTATATGTAGGTTCTCATGCGGTGCAAAGCAACTGGAGTTTCTTCACCATTTATCAATTCAATTGGGATGAAAGAATGATCGGAATCTCGTTAGGAATCATCGGATTATTGGTCGGAGTTGTACAAGGTGGATTAGTTCGATACATCAATCCGAAAATAGGAAATGAGAAAAGCATTTACATTGGTTTAGCTTTATATACCATCGGAATGCTATTGTTTGCTTTTGCAACAGAAAGTTGGATGATGTTTGTCTTTCTAATTCCGTATTGCCTTGGTGGAATCGCTGGGCCAGCGTTGCAATCTGTTGTAGCCAGTAAAGTTGCACCAAGCGAGCAAGGAGAAATTCAAGGAACTTTAACCAGTTTAATGAGCGCTTCTTCTATTATTGGTCCGCCAATGATGGCCAATACATTTTATTTCTTCACTCATGATGATGCGCCGTTTAAATTTGCAGGAGCACCTTTTATTTTAGGAGGAGTTTTAATGTTACTTAGTACAGTTGTAGCTTATTTTTCATTGAAAAAACATGTCTTGCTCAAAAATAGAAATTGAGAATCAAAAAATAATATAAAATAAAAAAGTCTTCAGTAAAATGAAGACTTTTTTATTATTTGAAATATCATTATTTTAAATACAAATAATGATTAAAATAGTCAATAATTGCTTTTCCTTCCAGCAAAACATCAGCGCCAATAATGCCGTGTACAGATTTTGCCTTGTACGATTCTAAAGCTTCGTTTACGTGCGAAAGATCAAAAATTACGATGCTAAAATCTTTGTTTTTCCAGCTTCCTAACTGCAATTTGTTTTGAGATGAAATCTGTGTTGTCATTCCGGTTCCGCCTGCGCCAGAAGCTTTTGTTTTAGAGTTTTTTGCAGAAAGTTCAAAACGTTCAATAGACTCAAAACCCACGCAAGTGTTGGATGCGCCCGTATCTAAAATGAAATTGCCAGAAATGCCATTAATTTTGGCTTTTATCTGCAAATGCTGTGTTTTAGTGATTTTGAATTTTATTTTTTTATAATTCTCTTTTTTGAGAATTTCGTGAAGATTTTCCATTCCTGTAATGATTGAAACCCAAAAATAAGCCAATTAAACCCAAAAAACTAATGATGTATAAGATATAATTGGTTTGCGTTTCGGGTTTTTCAAGAGTGCCATAATATACAAAAGCACTCCAGTAATAAGGAGATTTCTTTGCATTGGGAATATTTTCATCTTTCAAAAACTTCCTTTTTGCATTTGCGATTGCATTTGCAAAAGAAGAATTATGTTTGAGATCTTTATAAAAATAATCCATAAAAACAGAAGTCGTATAATCGTTTACATTCCAAAGAGAAAATAATAGATTTTGCGCTCCCGCAAACTGAAAACCTCTGGCAATACTCATGGCGCCTTCGCCTTTATAGAGTTTTCCAATTCCTGTTTCGCAGGCGCTCAGAACCACCAAATCTGAATTGAGCTGTAAATTGTACAATTCAGAAAACAAGATTTCCTGATCGTAAAACTTAATGCTTGCCGGAATTTCAAAATCTCCCGAAGAGGCATGTGTGCTCAGATGAATAATTGATTTTCCCGTAACATTATTTTTAAAGTTTAAAAAAGTGGCATTTTCATTTTCAAAAAACTGTCCGTCAAAATTGTGTTTTAGAGATTGCAATTCATTTTTTGAAAAAGGAAGTTCATAATTGGTTTTTCCGAAAACAGGAAAAAGACCTAGAATATTTCTCTTGCCACTTGAAAGCGTATTCGCATTCAAATACAATTCTGCAGAATTGTTGTAGGCAATATCAAACTTGTCTAGTAAATAATGCATTTTCGTAAAATTTGTCGTTTTGGATTCCTTTGTTATTAAAGCTTCAAAAGGTAAGAAGTTTAACAGCCCATCAGGAATAATAATGAGATTTTTAGAATCCAATTTTGCAGGTAAAAGAAGTTTTTTATGAGTAAAAAATGCTGTTTTTTGGTAGTTTCCAACATTGCTTACAATATTCTCGGGATTATCAAAAAAACTTATAAATCTTATTATCGGTTCACTGCATATATGACCAATACAAATTGATTTTAATTGAATTTTGTTGTTTTGAACGACAAATAGATGAATTGCTTTATAACCCATAAAATATTCATACAGTACAGCATCATCTTTATCAAGTTTGGCGTAAAGCTTTTGCAAGTCGAATGAAGTTTGATTTTTTTTGTTATTTTTTTCTTCATTTGATTTTAGCGACAACATTAATTTATTCTGTTTCTGAATGGCTTCGTTTATTTTTGAAATATCTGCAAGATCTTGTTTTTGCTGTTCTTTCAAAATAATGGTGTTCCAGTTTTGCATCTCGTTGCAAAATCAATTTTTCTTCTCTAGAAAGTAATTCAACGTTTTTCAAATGATCTTTTAAAACTATAGATTTTGTCTTTTCTGCAAGCTTAAAAGCATCTTCAATATAACTTTGTTTTTTTTCGCTGTCAAAAAGAGATTTATAAATATCAAGACACTTTTCTGTTCGGTTTCGATTTCTAATTTGAGTTATAATTTTAGAATCTTCGTAGATTAAAAGTGACTGAAATAATTCTTCAATATAGAAAGAAAGAGTATAGCTTTTTAACGCATTTTTGGGCTCATTTTGAGATAGATAAAGTTCTGCTTGTAAATCTAAAGCATCGAGTAGAACAGTTTCGGCATAAAGAGAACTTTCATTAGGAAGGATATTTTTCTGGCTTTGATAATTTGGCAATAATGTTTTATAAACAGTAGTAAGTTCATTTTGCGCCTCTTCCAAACTATTTTGTTTCAATAATAAAAAGGCTTTTTCTAGATAAAATTGTGCTTTTTTTCTAGGTTCTTGTTGAGGTAATGTTTCAAAAATGGCTTGCGCTTTTGCAAAATATAGAGTGGCATCTTTTAAATTAAAGTTGAGTTTTATTCTATAAAGATTAATGTAAGTATTATATAAATTTTCTGAAAGTGCCTTATCTTTTTTTAGTAAAGGAATGGCTTTCAAAAAAGCATTTTCAGCCTCAGTAAAATCTTCATTGATATTTCTTAAGAGATAATTTGCGCCTAGATTGTTTAATAAAAGTCCTTTTTGAGAAGAGGTTATTTTTTCTGAACGAAGTGTTTTTTCAATTATTTCAATAGCCTCTTGGACTTTTCCTGAATTTTGATAAACGTTTGATAAATTTAGGATGGCCGCAATTTTCTGCTTTTCATTCTTCTCTTCGTTGGCAATAAAATAA